>JANMVS010000357.1:0-7979 GCA_031392885.1 Verrucomicrobiota bacterium | reverse complement strand
TTTGGAAGTCAAGTCCACCCCATGTGAAGCCCTAGTCTTGAAGGCCCATGTCCTTGAAGTCGAATTCGCCAGCGGGAATGGTGTCCATGCCGTCCGGGGCTTTCGCCGTGGGTTTCGTGGGAATGATGGGAATGATCTTTTGCAGTAGCGGACGCCAGTGGGCGGAGAGTGACTGCAGGGTCACCGCCGTGAGTTCGCGCCGGCGGGCGAGAAAAGCTTCAAGCCCGGCGGGCTCAGTCCCGGCCTCGACCGCAAGCACGGCGCTGAAGCCGCGCGCTTCGAGTGCGAACTCCAGAACGGCTTGTCCGTCGGGGTGGAGGCGCGGGGTGAGCGAGTTCCCATGCCAGGCGTCGTAATAGCGACGGCCGTCGCGGTGGGCGACCAGGAGTTGCTCGCCCGTAAGGTCGTATTCGTTGCGGTTGACGACGGTCCACAAGGTCGTGTCGCGCGCCGGGAACATTGAGGCGAAGACGCCGGCCTGCAGCGCGTGGGCGTAGGGTTCCCAGTCGGCACTGACGAGCAGGTCGGGGAACTGGCGATAGAGGTGCGCGATGCGGTGGAGGGCGGCGGCGTCACGGGGCGTGAGCTGGTTCCAGATGCCCCAGATGTTTTCCCAGGCATTGTAACCCGTGCCATTGAAAAAGATGTAGTGAAAGTCGTTCGTGCGGTCCCGTCCCCAGCGGTTTTCGGTGTTGGTCATGTGGCGCGGCTCGAGCCATTTCAATTTGCTGACCGGGGGGATGACTTCGGTGGGGATCAGTTTGCCCCAGCTCTGGAGGTTCCACATCAGGGCTTCGTCGGAGAGCGGCACGGCTTCGGGTTGAAGTACGAGCGGGTGACCGAGCTGGTCGGCGGCATCGAGAAACGCGCGGGGCAGGCCGCTGTAGGTATCACCATTCACGCCATCGGCCCCGATTTCCCGGGCGAGGCGCGCAACCGCTTCCCACTCGGGTGTGACCGGCGGCTGCGTGCCATTATCCCAGGGCATCGTGGGGATGAAGACCCGGACCCCCCGCCGGTGGAAATCGGTCACGACCTGTTTTAGGCCGGCGAGACCTCCTGGCAGATCGGCCGCCAAGGCGAACTGGTTGCGATCGTCAACGCCGATGTTCGGGTAAACATACCAAAGGAGCACGCTGTCGATGCCGCCATAGCGAGAAACGAGATCATCGAGGTAGCGATCGACGGTATAGCGGCCGGCAACCGGATCATAGAAATACCGATCCTCGATCATCATCTGGGCGTGAACAAAGTTGCGCTGCGCCCAGAGAAATTCCGGGCGCTCGTAATTGGCGCCCGAGTAGCCCATCCGGGTGAGGTGCTCGTGCCGCCACGTGCGGAAATCGCGCCGCCACGCCGCGGCGCGGTCGTTCACATTGATCTTCCACTGACCGGTGTTCTGGAAGGGCCAGCCCGGCGCATTGCCGGGTATCGGGAGGTGAGGGCCGTTGCGAGCGTGGGAGATTTGAAACTCGGTCAACTGGGGAGTCGGGGCGCGCTGGGGCTTGCTCATGGATGGGCGAATTTAAGGGGCAGGGCGAGAAATCAGCATGATCGGATTCACGGACGCAGCCGTCAACAGGACATGGATGGCGTCAGGCGGCGGGCAAATAACTAAATACGCGCAAACGTTTGCGCTCGCTAAGGCGTCTGTCCATCCTTAAAAGAGCCCAATGCCACCCGGTCGCCTGTGACATAACTGCGCGGCAATCCACATCCCTCTTGCTCCCGGCGCGCTCTTGCCCGCTAAGTAACAAGACTATTTTCCCTCTTGCTCCTGCCATGAAGAAAGCCCCCAGCTTAGTTGACGTCGCCCGGAAGGCCAAGGTGAACATCTCGACCGTCTCGCGCACGATCAACCAGACCGGCAAAATCGGCGCCGAAACCCAGGCCCGCGTACTCAAGGTCATGCGCGAGCTGGGCTACAAGCCCAACCGGGTGGCCCGACGGCTGCGAGCCCGGGACGCGAGCACCCACTTGCTGGGTTTGATCATTCCGAACATCCAAAATCCATTTTTCGCCGATCTCACGCGGGGGGTGGAGGACGTGGCGTACAAGAACAATTTCGCCCTGTTGCTGTGCAACTACGACGAGGATGAGAAAAAGGAGCAATTTTATCTCGATGTCATGCAGGCCGAGTCCGTCGATGGAATCATCCTGCCGCCGATTCACGAAAATGACCCGGCGGTCATGCAGGTGGTCCAAAACGGCACGCCGGTGGTCTGCGTCGACCGGATTCTCGCGGACAGCGCGCTGGATAAGGTCGAAGTCGACAATCACATGGGCGCCTACAAGGCCGTCGAGCACATCATTGCCCAAGGTCACCGCCGCATCGGATTTATCGCGGGGCCGTCCGATTCTTCCACGGGGCGCGAGCGCTTGCGGGGCGGGAAGGATGCGCTGATTGCGGCCCGGCTGCCGGTCAAGTCCGAGCTGATCAAATTTGGCGATTTCAAGCAGGAAAGCGGTCGACTGCTCACGCATGAACTCCTGGCGCTGGGCGAACCGCCCACCGCGCTGTTTGTCAGCAACGGCCTGATGACGATCGGGGCGCTCGAGGCCATCGCCGCGCGGGGCTTGAAAATTCCGAAGCAGATTGCGCTGGTCGGCTACGATGAACTGCCCCTTGCCGCGGTTTTCAATCCGCCCCTCACGATGGTCAAGCAGCCGGCCTATGAAGTGGGCAAGTATGCCGCCGAGTTGCTGCTCAAGCGCATCAAGGACGGCAAGCAGCCGCCCACCAGTCTGAAGCTGCTCCCCGAGTTGATCATCCGGCGGTCCTGTTAGCAGCGGCCGGCAGCCCCTCACGGTTTCGCTTGACGTCAGGGGCAGGCAAACGATTGCATGAATTTCGCGAATCGCTCCGCCGCGCGGGGGTCGCCTACCAACCTTACCGTACGCCATGCCTTCCTTTCCCGCCGTCGTCGTTATTGGCAGCATCATGCAGGATCTGACTTTTGCCTGCGCCGAATTCCCGGCCCGCGGGGAAACGGTGGTGGGCCGATTGCAGGTCGGTCAAGGCGGCAAGGGTTCGAACCAGGCGATTGCCTGCGGCCGGGCCGGCGCGCGCACCGTTTTTATCGGAGCCATGGGCCCGGGCGCGTTTACCGGGCAAGTGCGCACCTTTTATCGCCAGGCCCGCATTGGCTGCCGGCTGGCCGTGAAGTCCGGTTGTCCCACCGGCACAGCGGTGATTTTGCTCAACCAGGAAGGGCAGAACCAAATCGTGATAGAGCCGGGGGCCAACGCCAGGCTGGTCATGGCCGATATTCCCCGCCGCCTGTTGACGCACGCCAAAGTCGTGTTGACCCAACTCGAGTCCAACCAGACGACCACTGCCCAGGTGTTGCGGGCCGCCCGCCGGGCGGGCGTGACGACCCTGCTCAACCCCGCCCCAATGCCCGTCGATTTTAATCCGGGACTCCTAGCTGACGTGGATATTCTCGTGCCGAACGAGACGGAATTTGCCGCTCTCGTCCGCTACCTGCCGCAAATCCACCAGCGCCGATTCCGCGAGCGCGATCTGCAGGAGAGGCCGGCCGCACAGTTCCAGGCGCTATGCCGGAAATTCAAGGTACCCACCGTGATTGTCACTCTGGGCAAGCTAGGATGTTTTATTTCCGGGCGGGATGGCTGGCGGCTGATCCCGGCGCATACCGGCATGAAGGTCGTCGACACGACTGGCGCGGGCGATGCTTTCTGCGGCGGTTTGGCCGCCGGATTGGTGCGCTATGGCGGCGATATGGTGGCCGCCGCCCGGCTCGGCACGGCGGTCGCGGCGCTGTCCATCACGAAGCCCGGGGCGGCCAGTGCGATGCCGACCGAGGCGGAAATAAACCGTTTTTATCCCGCTGGTGTTACCGGGTAGAGATGTCCGGCCGAGCCGGAAACAAGCGGATGAGTTTCACCACGAAAAACGAAGCGCCAACCGTCGCCAAGGCTATGGCTGGCTGGCACGAAAGGATGAAGTTATACCAGCGGCCCTTTGCATTTGGCCGGCTGGGGCGGCTGGGGCGGTTGCCCTCAACCGCCTTCCGTGCACCGAGGGCCGTTGAGGGCAACGGCCCCTGCCAATAGTTCATCAGGCGGAGCGAGCTGCATCCAGGTGAGTCGCCAGGCATGGTCCTGCCTTCCGCCCGCTTCGTAGTAGGGGTGGAACGTCAGGGCCGGACGGTACCCAAGGTTCAGGCGGAGGGCCGGTCCCTCGCAACCGGGGGGAGCATCCAGAACTTCCAGAGACACCTGACTACGGTCAGCGGGCAAACGCAGCGTCTCCTCCACCTTGAAGCCATCGATGAGGCTGGTCGCATAGACCAACGGTCCGCGGCTGATGGCCGCATAGTCAAAGCGCAATACTTCCTGGTCGATGCTGGAGCCATCGGGGGCGCGGGACTCCTGCACGTTGCGATTGGTCTGCTCGTGCCAGCGCGGCCGGAGCGGAAACCGCAGGGTGATCGCGTCGCCGGCCTGCCAGGTTCGCCGCAGCGGCAGGAAGGTGTTGGGTGCCGGCCTGGCATCCACCGGCGCGCCATTGACCGCAACGGTCGCATCTTCCGCCCAGGCCGGGATGCGCACGGCAATCGCAAAGTTGGCCGACCGTTCCGGACGTACCACAATCCGGATATCGCCGTCGAAGGGATAGCGGGTGATCTGCTCCAAATGGAAAGTGCCGGCGGCCGGCGTCGTGAGCGTCGCCTGGTTGGGTCCGTAGAGATTGACCGAGATATCACCGGTGGCGGTCATGCTGTAGGCGAGGGGTGCCAGCTCTTCCAAGGCCAGCGGCCCGCTCGATTTGCAACAGCGCCAATAGGTCGTGTAGACCCGTTTGCCATTGGGGAAAGAGTAACAGCACCAATCGATGCCGTCGGGAGCCTGCGCCCCCAGCAAATCATTGTAGGCCGACTTTTCGATTTCCTCGGCATACTGGGCCTCGCCGGTGAGTTGGAACAGCTCGCGGTTGAGCTGAATCCACGAAAGCGTGGCACAGGTTTCAACGTAACCGTAGGGACTGAAGACGTTCAAGGGATTGAAGACCTCTCTCGAACGGTGCGCCACCCCGCCCCACGGACCGCCGCCGAGCGTCAAGTGGTATTGCCGGATGTTGCCCCAGAGCTTCAGCACGGCGGTCAGATAGTCCGCGTTGCCGGTGGCCCGGTGCAGTTTGCAGAGACCGACCAGATTCCAGGAGAGCTGGTAGGATTTACCGGTGGCGATGGCGGCTGCATCCGTGCCGGCCAGGGCTTGGGGGAGCAACGCCAGCGGCGGATGCTGGTTGGCCTGCCGCAGGATCAACTCAGCCAACTCCAGATAGCGCTTATCCTGGGTGGCGAAATAGAGTTCCACGGCCGGATCCAGCAGGACAGTGGCGGAGAGCCCATGATGGTTGCCGAGGGCCGTGATATTGATCCGGCCCTCAGCCAGGGTCCGCGCGCAGAGATCGCCGATTTTTTTTGCCGCCTGCAGATATTCGGCCCGGGGAAAATATTTATGCACCTCCAGTAATCCCAGAATGAGATAGCTCAGCACCCAGATATCCCAAGTGCGCTGCCCCGGAGCCCCATCCCAGGTGCGCGGTCCGGGCGCCACGGAATGCATAAAGCGCCGGGCCGGGGCATAGGTTCCTAGATAGCCGTCGGGCTCCTGTATGCGCACCAGAAAATCAGCCACCCGGTGCAAATTCGCGATGAGCTCCGGATCAGCGGAGCGCTGGGCCGCGCGGGCGGCGGTGTACAGCCACTTGCCGGCGTGTTCGCCGTACCAGTCACCCTCGTGGTTGCAGCAGACCCGAGCCGGAGCAAAGAGGGCAATGGGCCGGCTGGTTTCATCGGCAATAAATGCGGACAGGTGCCCGCGCCGGTTCGCGTGGAGGGCGCGGCCCAGCAACCCCTCCAGTTGCACTTGGGCGGGGCGGGATAAAATCTGCGGGGGTTTCATGGCGAGACTTACAGGTTTGAGCAAAAGTGTTGACAAGGCGGGGATACTCAAACCATATCTATGCAAACGTTTGCTTTAGCTGAACCCACCCCTGGCAAACTTCGTTTTTTGCCAGTGCAACCTACACCCATGAATACCACCCTAAAAGCTGCTCCCTTGCTCCGTCCGGCGACCATTCTCGGTTCGCTGTTTTTTGCCTCGTTCTTTGCCTTGGCTTCGGCCCAAACCACGGTCGCGCCGTCCGCGGCCGCGCCGGAGGGAAAAGACGAAACAATCAAGCTGGAGAAGTTGACCGTCACCACTGGCTATCGGTCACCCAAGGCGGTCGACCAGATTCCCGGCGCCATCAAGTTGATTTCCTATGAGGAAATTTCCCACACCCTCCTGCTCACGGATGACGCGACCGCCGTGCTGGCGCGGACGGTTCCGGGGTACGCCCCGGCCACCCAGTCCTTGAACAACACCGGCGAGACGCTCCGCGGCCGCGTCGCGCTCCGGCTGTTTGATGGCATTTCCCAGACCACGCCCCTGCGCGAGGGCAGTCGCAACGGAACCTTCACGGACATGGACATCGTCGCAAACATCGAGGTAATCAACGGGCCCTCGGCGTCCGAGGGCATCGGAGCCGCCGGCGGCATTATCAACTACATATCCAAGAGCCCGACCAAGGAAGGGAGCGAGGCCACGCTCAGAACCAAGTTTTCCATGCAGGGCTGGAATGACAGCGATAGCGCCAACTATCGGGTTGGGCTCAACTATGCCCACAAGGATGGTAATAATGACCTGATTTTTGGCACGGCCTTTGCCAAACGGGGCATGTCCTTTGATGCTCACGGGCGGAGGACAGGTATGAGCCAAAGCGGGTCCACCGTTGATTCTGATTCGAAGAACCTGTTCATCAAGGCGGGGCATACCTTTGGGGAGAACAATGCCCAGCGTGTCGCCCTGACCGTCAGTCAGTTCCGCATCGAGGGCCGGGGGCATTATGTCCAGTTGCTGGGCGATCGGTCCCTTGGTCTTACCGATTCATCAAAACGCGGTGTGCCCAATGGCGCCAAGACGGAATTCAACGATTTCGCCCAATATTCCCTCGCCTACAATCATTCCGCGCTCTTCGGCGGTTCGCTCAATGTTCAGGTTTACAAGGCGAGTCAGGCCATGCGTTTCGTGGCGGAACTGGGCGGCTCGGACAAGCAGGACCCGCTCTTTGCCCCGCTGGGTACGCTGACCGACCAATCGGAAATCAATTCCCAGAAGAAGGGCATGCGCAGCTCCTGGTCGCGCAAGGATCTTTTTGCGGTCGAGGGTTTGGAACTGAATGCGGGTTTTGATTATCTGGCGGAGACGGCGCAGCAGCTCTTGGCCCTGACCAACCGCGTGTGGGTACCCCCGATGAATTACACGAGCAAAGCGCCGTTTGCGCAGGTTTCTCTTAATCGCGGACCGGTGACCATCAGTGGAGGCGTGCGCCATGAAGGTGGCGAGCTGCAGGTTGACGACTACACCACCACCTACTTCCGGAACCGGGTGTTTGTCTCGGGCGGTACGCTGACCTATAGCAGCACGTTGCCCAATGTGGGTGTGATTGTGCGGCTCCCGCAGAACTGGTCGGCGTTCGCTTCCTATAGCAAGGGCTTCACCCTGCCGAATGTCGGTATTCCCCTGCGTAATGTGAATACGACCGGTCAGTCGGTGGCGGGTATTCTCGACCTGCAGGCCGTCATTGTGGACAACAAGGAAGTGGGCGTCGCCTGGCAGGGCAAGCGCGGCAGCTTTGGGGTTTCCTACTACAAGTCCTACTCGGATCTGGGCTCCTCCCTGAGTATCGATCCGGTCACGAAGGATTTCATTTTGCAACGCCGGCCGGTTGACCTCAAGGGCCTGGAATTTACCGGCGAGTTCCGGTTGAACAAGGAGTTCAAATTTAACGCGCTGTTTTCGCACACCAAGGGCTTCACGCGCACGACCGAGACCGGGCCGCTCACCCGCCAACAGGGCATGGGCAATGTCAGTCCGGATAAGATCAATCTCTCCATGACGTGGCG
>JANMVS010000331.1:0-5169 GCA_031392885.1 Verrucomicrobiota bacterium | reverse complement strand
CGGGCGGGGATTTTTTCCGGGTCGCCGTTGGCGCGCTTGAGTTTGTCGCGGTATTCGGCGGCCTTGATGTATTGCTCGCGGACGAGGGAGGCGGATTTGGCGCGCGTGCCCGGGAAGCCGTTGGCTCCGCGCATGGAGTTGGTCCCATTGGCCATCTTGAGGCCGCCCGCGTTGGTGCCATCGGGTAATTTGATGAGCAGGTCGTCCACCGTGCGGGACGCGCGCAGCTTGAGATAAAGTGTCTGGCCGCTGATGAGGTGACCGGAGCCGGGCATGACGTTGACCGTGGTGATGCCGCCGGCGCGGGCTTTCTGCAGCGACGGGTCGCGGGCGTCGAGGGAATCGAGGACGCGGGTGTCGGGCTGGATGGGGCCGGAGCCGTCGCCCCCGCTGCCGGAGCCGATGTGGCTGTGGGAATCAACGAGACCGGGCATGAGCACCTTCCCGGTGACGTCATGGATTTCGGCACCGGCGGGGAGGGCGATTTTGTCGGCCGCGCCGACGGCGACAATCTTGCCGCCGGACACGACGAATACACCGCGGGCGATGGGCTCGCCGGCGATGGGGATGATCTGGGCGCCGGTGAAGACCTGCGGCTTCTCTTGCGCGCCAACACCGGCGGTCAAGCCAAGCAGCGCCACCAAGCCTAACAGGGGACGGTTGAGCATAGGCCGGCGACATTACGAGGCGAAGGAGTCCGCGCAAACGCAAACCACCGGACACCCGGGCGCGGTCAGCGCTTCAGCTTGGCCTGCAACCGTTTCATCTCCGGGCTGACCGCGCCGCAGTTGGCGCCACAGCCGGGTTGCTTTTTCTTATTGAACCACGAGCGGACGAGCAGCGTCGCGGCGAGGGCGACGAGGGCGAGGGCGAGGATGGTTTGGAGGGAGGAAGACATCGGAGGAGGCACCACGAAACACACTAAAAACACGAAAGCAGGGCTGGTTTCAGGAATGTTTGGTTTCGGGTGGTGGCTAATAGCCCAGCGCGCGGCCGGTTTGATAAATGACGAAGCACACGAGCCACGCGGTGCCGGTCATGTAGGCGATCTGGAACAACGGCCAGCGCCACGAGTTGGTCTCGCGCTTCACCACGGCGACAGTGCTCATGCATTGCATGGCGAAAACATAATACACCATGAGCGTGAAGCAAACGAGCGGAGTGAACAGCACCGCGCCGTCGGGCCATTTGGCGGCGCGGAGCGCCTCCCGCACGGGGGTGACGTCGGCGCGCTTCCCGCCCGCGAAGTTCTGCACGCTGAAAATGACGCCCATCGAGCTGACAAATACCTCGCGGGCGGCGAAGGAGGTGACCAGACCGATGCCGATGCGCCAGTCGAAACCGAGCGGTTTTATCACTGGCTCCAGCAGGTGTCCGGTGCGCCCGGCAAAGCTGTGGGCGATCTGCGCATCCGGGGTCGCGGCGGGATCCGGGTGCTTGGGATAGGTGGTCAGGAACCAGAGCACGATGGAGATGCCGAGGATGATGGTGCCGGCGTTTTTCAGGAACAGCCAGCCGCGCTCCAGCATCTGGCGCACGATTTCTTTCAGCCGCGGCGGCTGATAGGGGGGCAGTTCCATGATCATCAGCGGCGGAGCGCTCTTGAACAGGGTGCGCTTGAACAGCCAGGCGAAGCCGAAGGCGCCGACCGTGCCCAGGGTGTACATGAGAAACATGATACCCACTTTGGTGGTGGTTGGCACCGTCTTACTGGGCAACAGGGTCGCGATCATGAGAAGATAGACGGGCAGGCGCGCGGAGCAGCTCATCAGCGGGGCGACGAGGATGGTGACGAGCCGGTCCTTGGCGTTTTCGATGGTGCGGGTGGCCATGATGCCCGGGATGGCGCAGGCGTAGGAACCCAGCAGCGGGATAAATGATTTACCATGCAGGCCCACCTTGCTCATCGGGCGGTCCATGAGGAAGGCGGCGCGGGCCATGTAGCCAGTACTCTCGAGCAGACCCACAAAGAAAAATAAAATCAGGATCTGCGGCAGGAACACCACGATCCCGCCCACCCCGCCGATCACCCCATCGGTGAACAGATCCCGCAAATCCCCCGGGGCCATGGCGCCCTTCACCCCGCCGCCCAGCGCGGCCATGTGGGCGTCGATCCAGTTCATGGGATATTCGGCGAGCGTGAAAATGGAGAAGAACAAGGCGGCCATGATGAGACCGAAGAAGAGCCAGCCCCAGACGGAGTGCACCAGCACGGCGTCAATCCGGTCCGAGCGCGACAGGCCCTGCTCCCGGGTGCGCCGGAGGACGTCACGGCAGAGCAAATTAATGGCATCGTACCGGCTGCGGATGAGGGTACCGGACCAGTCGGTCCCGTCGCCGGACCAGCGTTGCCGCCAACCGGCGAGCACGGCGGTGGTGCGGGCGCTAAGTGGCTTGGAACCGGCGACGCGCACGCTGCTGTCGAGGTCGGTGAGCAGCAACAGCGCCTCAGCGCGGGCGATGAGGGGCGGCCGCGCATCCGCGTCGATCAAGGCGGCCTGCAACTCGGCCACGGCGGGCGCGATGGGCGCCGGGACATCCCAGCGGTGCCGCGCCAGCGGCAGGTCGGGGCGGCTCATGGCGAGTTTTAGCTCCACCAGGCCCTTGCCATGGACGGCTTCGCAGGGGATGACGACCACGCCGAGTGCCGCGGCGAGTTTTTTCGCGTCAATCCGCAGCCCGGTCTGGGCGGCGAGGTCCATCATGTTCAGGACCACGATGAGCGGGCGGCCGAGGTCGAGGATCTGGTGAACGAGGTAAAGGTTACGCTCGAGATTCGAGGCATCGACCACGCAGATGACGCGGTCGGGCTGCGGGGTGTCATCGCGGCGGCCGAACAGCACATCGCGCAGCACCGCCTCGTCGGGGGAACGCGCGGCGAGCGAATAGGCGCCGGGCAGATCGATGATTTTCATCGGCCGGCCGTGCTGCGAGTAGGCCTCGCCGATTTTTTTCTCAACGGTAACGCCCGGATAATTGCCCACCTTCTGGCGCAGGCCGGTGAGGGCGTTGAAGAGCGTGGTTTTGCCGCAATTCGGGTTGCCGACCATGGCATAAACCGGAGTGCGGTCAGAAGCCCCGGCGCGTTTTTTGCCCGGGAGCGTAATATGCGGGGGCAAAATCACGGCAGAGAAGAGCGAGTGGACCGAAGCGGACTCACCAGGACACGGCGCGGGTGACTCAGCGGGCGCCGGCGGGCAGGGCCTCGACCAGAATAGCCATCGCCGCACTATGATTGAGCGCGATGCGCGTGCCGTTGACCTGACAAAGACTGGTGGTTCGGCCGGAAATTTTCGTCACCAACGCGGCTTCACCAAACCCCATCTCGCGCAAGCGCTGGGCAAAACTACCATCCCCGTTGATCACACAAATTCGGCCGGTGGCGCCGACAGCCAGCTGACAGAGCGGAGAGAGCTTGAGTTGGGATGACATTGCAGATGAGACTTAGTATCAGGAGAGAAGCAGAAAAAAGCCCCAGGTCAAACTACTCTTGTAGTCAGCTCGGGGCGAAAGGGTTAACGATGGCGGCGTTTGACGGCCAATTGGACGCCGGAGTAGCGGACGAGGTTTTGCAGCTGTTCGTATTGCTGCGGGTCCAGGTTCTTGGCTTCCCGGAGTTGCTGCTCGGCGCGCTTCATTGCGTCCTCAACGGCGTGCTCATCAATCTTCGCTTCGGTGATGGCGTGCTCGGCGAGCACCCGGACCCGGTCGCCGTCGATCTGGGCGAAACCGCCGCTGATCGCGAGGAGCGAGGAACTGCTTCCCTTGGTGATCCGGAGTTCCCCCTGCTCAATCTGGGTGAGCAGCGGAATGTGGCCGGGGAGGACCCCAATCTCGCCCTCGACCGTCGGGATGACGACGGAGTCGATGGTGTCGGAATACACCTTCGCCTCGGGCGTTACGATTTCGAGCGTGAGGGGCATGATGACAGTAGTGGGCAGTGAGTAGCGAGTAGTAGACGGAGATTTTATTGGCGAGGCTCGCTACTCACTGCTCGATGGTCGTTACTTGGGTTCATTTCTTCGCGGCGGCCGCGATGACCTCGTCGATGCCGCCTTTCATATAGAAGTCGGTCTCGGTGATGTGGTCGAGCTCGCCATCCAGGAGCATCTTGAAGCCGCGGACGGTATCCTTGACCGGGACGTATTTGCCGGGCGTGCCGGTGAACACCTCAGCGACCGCGAACGGCTGCGAGAGGAGACGCTGGATCTTGCGGGCGCGGTAAACCATGAGCTTATCCTCGGCGGAAAGCTCATCGAGACCGAGAATGGCGATGATGTCCTGGAGATCCTTGTAGCGCTGCAGCACGCGTTGCACCTCGCGGGCGACTTTATAGTGCTCCTCGCCGACGATGTCCGGCTGGAGCGCCTTCGAGACGGAAGCGAGGGGATCGACGGCGGGATAAATGCCGAGCTCGGCGATGGAGCGCTCCAAGACGATGGTGGAGTCCAAATGCGCGAAGGTGTTGGCCGGGGCCGGATCGGTGAGATCGTCGGCGGGCACGTAGACGGCTTGCACCGAAGTGATGGAGCCCTTCTTCGTCGAGGTGATGCGTTCCTGGAGGAGGCCCATCTCGTTGGCGAGGGTCGGCTGGTAGCCGACGGCCGAGGGCGAGCGACCGAGGAGGGCGGACACCTCGGAGCCGGCCTGCGAGAAACGGAAAATGTTGTCGATGAAGAGCAGCACGTCCTGATTTTTCTCGTCCCGGAAATATTCGGTCATCGCGAGGGCCGAGAGGGCGACGCGCATACGGGCACCCGGGGGCTCATTCATCTGGCCGTAGACCAGCGCGACCTTCGACTTGCTGAGGTCCTTCTGGTTGATGACACCGGCCTCGGACATTTCATGGTAAAGATCGTTACCTTCCCGGGAACGCTCGCCGACGCCCGCGAACACGGAGTAACCGCCGTGCGCTTTGGCGATGTTGTTGATGAGCTCGAGAATGACGACGGTCTTGCCGACGCCCGCGCCGCCGAAGGCACCGGCCTTGCCGCCCTTGATGAAGGGGCAGATGAGATCGATGACCTTGATGCCGGTCTCAAGGATCTCGGCCTTGGTGTCCTGGTCGGCGAGGGCCGGGGCGGGACGGTGGATGGGATAGCGCTTGGTGTGCGCGACCGGGCCGCGGCCGTCCACGGGCATGCCGGTGACGTCGAAAATGCGGCCGAG
>JANMVS010000278.1:0-8011 GCA_031392885.1 Verrucomicrobiota bacterium | reverse complement strand
GACGGCCGGCAGCCTGTCCACGGGCTTCGGCGCCATTCTGACCAATCTGAGTGGGGCGAACTTCTCGACGAACTTTGATGGCACAATCCTCTACAATCAGGGCGGCGCGGCGCCGACCTTCAACAACCAGGGCACCTTTGCGAAGACCGCCGGCACGGGGATCACTAATCTGCAGACGATCTTCAACAACACCGGCACCATTATTGTCTCTGCCGGCACCCTGGCATTCAACAACACTTTCACCAACACCGGGGGTTCGCTCGTGGCCAACGGTGGTAATTACAGCTTCGTTAACCCGCTCAATGCCGGCACCGGCATCGTTACCGGCGACGGTACCTTTACGGCCTCCTCCGTTACCGCCGGCGGCATCGTTTCGCCCGGCATCGCACGCGGTCAGCTCAACATCGCCGGCAACTTGACCCTGCTCGGCACGGCACAGAATCTCTTCGAACTCGGCGGAACCACCCAGGGGGTGACGTACGATTTGCTCGCCATCTCCGGTTCCGCCGCCCTCGCCGGAAACCTGGTGCTCACGTTCGCCAATGGATTCGAGTCCACCGTGCTGCCTTCCGACTCGTTCACCATCATCACCGCCGCCTCGCTCACCGGGCTCTTCCTCAACGCCCCCAACGCAACGCGCTTCACCACGTCCGATGGCCTCGGTTCTTTTCTCGTCAACTATAGTGGATTGGGTGTCACACTGACCGGATTTCAACCCGTGCCCGAGCCCGCCACCTGGACGCTCATGAGTTTTGGCGGATTGCTCTTCCTGGTGTTTCGTCGCTTTCGCTGCCGACAGAGCTGATTCCCCTGTGATGGGAGTCCGCGACCTCCCTCTCTGCCGGGCTCGGGCGGGACGCCCGAGCCAGCCGGCGAGACGCCGGCGCTCCCCGGACCGCGCGACCCAGCCAAGCCGGTGCTCCTCGCCAGGCGCGGAGTCCTGCGTGGTTCGACCTCGCTCACCACCCTGAGCCAGTCGCTGGGCTGGTCGAAGGGACCAGCACCGGGGGATTAGACCCATCGTGAATAAAATCACGGCTGAGTGCAGCAAATACCAACGTTTTCCAGGATGAGCCGAAGTTCGGAGCGGCTCGTCGAGACGACTCGACCTACCTATAGTCAAAATTCCGGGGACGTTGGTATTATTTGGCCCAGGTATCCTTGAGGGAAATGGTGCGGTTGAAGATCAGGCGCGGCCCGCCGGCCAGCGGCGGCCCTACGGGTGAGTCTTTATCCAAGGCGAAGTAACCGAGCCGTTCGAACTGGAATCGGTCGGCGGGTGTCGCGTGGGCGAGGGAGGTCTCGAGCTTGGCGGTGACAATTTCGAGCGATTTCAGGTTCACCACCTTCAGGAAATCCTCCTCGGCGGCCGGCTCGGGCACCGTGAAGAGGCGGTCGTAGAGCCGGACCTCGGCATCGATGCAGTGCGAGGCGCTGACCCAGTGGATGGTGCCCTTGACCTTGCGGTCGACATTGGGTCCGCCGGCGCGGGTGGTGAGATCGGCGGTGCAGCGGAGCTCCGTGATGGCACCGGCGGCGCCCTTCACAATCTCGTCGAGCTTGATGATGCAGGCGTATTTGAGGCGCACCTCGCCACCGGGCTTCAGGCGAAAATATTTCGGCGGTGGCACCTCGGCAAAGTCGTCGGACTCGATGAAGACCTCGCGGGTGAGGGCGATCTTGCGCGTCGTGGGGGTTTCGTCCTGCGGGTTGTTCGTGGCGTCGCACTCGAGCATCTCGCCGGCCGGGATGTTGGTGAGGACGAGCATGATGGGCTTGAGCACAGCGAGCCGGCGCTGCGCGAGACCATTAAGCTCGGTGCGGACGGCATTCTCGAAGACCGCGACCTCGGTGACCGAGTCGAACTTGGTGACGCCCACGCTCGTGACGAAGGTGCGCAGCGCGCTGGCGGGAATGCCCCGGCGGCGCAGGCCGGAAAGGGTCGGCATCCGCGGGTCGTCCCAACCATGGACGACCTGCTCGTTGACCAAGGTGAGCAGCTTGCGCTTCGAGACGAGGGTGTAGCCGAGGTGCAGCTTGGCGAATTCGTATTGGTGCGGCAGGGCGCGCGGCAGGTCGAGGCTGGCGAGGATCCAGTCGTAGAGTGGCCGGTGGTCGACGAACTCGAGCGTGCAAATGGAGTGCGTGACGCCCTCGAGGTAGTCGCTGAGGCAATGGGCGTAGTCGTAGAGCGGGTAGATGCACCACTTGTCCCCGGTGTGGTGGTGGGCGGTGTGGCGGATGCGGTAGAGGAGCGGGTCGCGCAGCCACATGTTGGGCGCCGCCATGTCGATCCTGCTGCGCAGCGAACGGGTGCCGTCGGGAAATTCGCCGGCCTTCATCCGGGTGAAGAGGTCGAGGTTCTCGGCGACGCTGCGGCTGCGGAACGGGCTGTCCTGGCCGGGGCGGTCGGGCGCGCCGCGGTATTTGTCCGTATCCTCCGCGCTCAGGTCGCAGACGTAAGCCTTGCCGCGCTTGATGAGCTCGACGGCATAGAGATAGAGCTGGTCGAAGTAACTGGAGGCGGAGAAGGGTTCGCTGCCGGCGCCGGCCGGGACCGGGGCCAGGTAGAAGTCAGGCCTGCCGTTGCTGGTCACGGTGGCCGGGTGGGCACCCTTGGGCTTGAAGCCGAGGCAGTGGTCGGCCCAGCCGGCGATCAGCCATTGGACATCCGCGGTGATGGAATCGACGTATTCGACCTCCTCCTTGGCCGGGTTGGTGTCGTCGAAGCGCAGGTTGCACTGGCCGCCGTGCTCGCGGGCGATGCCGAAGTTCAGGCAGATGGACTTGGCGTGGCCGATGTGCAGGTAGCCATTGGGCTCGGGTGGGAAGCGGGTGACGATCTTGGCGTAGCGCTTTTCGGCGACGTGGCCCGCGACAATGTCACGGATAAAGTCACTGGGGGCAGGCGCGGGCGTGGTGGGCTCAACGGGCATCCGGCCAAAGAAGGGGAATCACGCCGCGCGATGCAACGCCGCAATTTGTTGGCACAATGAGGGGAGTCGGACGGATGACATGGACGGTGCAGCTCGTTGGGGGAGTGCTTGGGAAATCGTTATCAACAACCAGGTTCGCCTATTCCCTTTGGCTTGTGCTTGGCCTATAAGGAAAATGCAAAATCTGACTACGCTGTCTACCTATGCTTTCTAAAGTCGAACGCGAACAATACTTGATTGCGAACATACCCTATCGCCTGCAGGCCCCAAAGTCACACGAGGTGAGATCAGCAGTCTAAACGGTGTCGCCGACGATCCCCGCAGTTGGCAGATCAGTGTTCCAGTCCAACCGGGTAATTCGGGCGGCCCACTCCTGGATGAGAATGGAAACCTTATCGGCGTGGTGGTCGCTAAACTGGGACTCAAAGCGGCACAAGTCACCGGCGACGTCCCGCAAAACGTAAACTATGCAGTGAAAAGTGCGTATGCACTCGCGTTACTTGAACCGGATCTGGACAGCAAAGCACCCGAAGCGAATATTTCCGTCCAAAGACCGGGATTTGAAGACATGGTGGCAAAAGCGCAGCAGTCGGTTGTGCTGATTTTAGCCTTCTGAGTTGAACCTGCAGGTCTCTTCTTTGCCATGCTGGAGTCATGTTCAGGATCTGAACGTGACGTCGGCATCCACTTCAACCCGGCATCCTGTCCGGTAAGGACTGAGTGGGTAGGCGTCGTGGTGGAAAATGGCGCCCAAATGGGCAGGGACATAGACGGATGGAAGGCCTGATCTACCAGCGGGGCGATGTGGTGACGTGCGCGCCGCCGGGCGATTATGGCAAGTCGCGCCCGGCAGTTGTGCTGCAATCGGATTTGTTCAATGCGACCCACGCCAGCGTCACCTTGTGCACCGTAACGAGCCATGCGGCTGAGGCGGCTCTTTTCCGAATTACGTTAAAACCTTCATCAGGCAACGGGCTTAAAGTAGAGTCGCACGCAATGGCGGACAAGATCACCACGTTGCGCCGCGAGCGCATTGGAGCTGTCATTGGCCGCCTCGACGCTGACGACCTGGCGCGGCTCGAGTCCGCCGTCATGCTCTGGCTGGGCTTGAAGGCCTAGCCCGGATATCCCGAGCAGCCGTGAATGCGGAAAAAGATTTGGCCCAGGGTGTGGTTTCGGTTGCGAGCAGAGTGTGAAATATCCGGGCTAACGGGTGAACGGCGCGGTCGTCTTGCCCTTGGTGGAAGGCGTGACGCCCTCGCTGCTCATTTCCTTGAGCAGGCTGATCAGGTAGGGGACGAGTTGCTTCTTGCGGCTGACGACACCCGGCAGGTCGAAGATCTCGTCCTGTTCGACATGGGCGTAGGAAATCCGGCGGATGAACTCGGGATCGCCCTTCACCAGCATCAGCGAGTTCTGCGTGTTGATGTCGGTGACCAGCAGGCAGGCGAAGGCGAGCTTCTCGTCGGCCCGCAGCTCGGATAGCGCCTTGGCTATGGGCTTGGCGTGCGACCAGAAGTTGTCGAAGCCGAGTTCCTCGACCTGCGAGACGGCGAAGCGCACGCCGTCCTCGTCGTAAATCTTGAAATCCGAGCGGACGACTTTGTCGGGCGAGGTGGTGAGAATGACGGACCCGGAGCTGAAGATGAGTTTGGCGAGGGCCGGGCCCTTGATGTCCGCGTGCGACTCGAGCCAGGCAAGCACCTCGGCATCCTTGGGGGTCGAGGTCGGGCTCTGCAACAGCAGGGTGTCGGAGATGAGCCCGGCCATCATGAGCCCGGCGAGATTGGCGGAGGGCCGCAGGCCCTGGCGCCGAAACAGGTCGGCGACGATGGTGCAGGTGGAACCGACGGGTTCGTTGAGGAAAAGGATCGGCTGCGGTGTCGCCATCGGGCCCAGGCGGTGATGGTCGATGATCTCGGTGATCGTGACCTCATCCGCCCCGGACACGGCTTGGGTGAGTTCGTTGTGATCCACCAACACGAGGCGGGTGGGCACGGGCTTCAGCAGGTCGGTCTTGGTGATGATGCCCAGGAGCGTGCCGTCCTCGCTGGCGACCATCATGGCGTGGGGGGCGCCTTGGGCGAAATTTTTGCGAATGTCAGCGACGCGCGTGTCGGCGTTCAGCGCGGTGAACTTGCGGTCCACCAGGCCCTCGATGGTCGAGGCGGTCCGGACAAACCAAGCGGTGGTGGCGGTGTCGTGCGGACTGACCACGATGCTGACGCCGTGCTGTTGCGCGAGGGCGATGATGGCCGGCTCCACGGGAAGGTTGCCGCTGATGATCAGGGCGCGGATGCCGAGTTCGATGGCGCGTTGCTGGATGTCGCGCCGGTCGCCGACGATGATGAGCGACTGGCTGGGCGCGATTTTTTCCTTTTCGGAGATTTTCCAAAACGTGCGGACGTCCATGGCGCCGATGCGGACATACAGTTCCTCCAGGCGGTGCTCCTCGACCACATGGAGGACGGAGGCCTGGAGGGTTTGGACGATCCGGGCGAGACTGGTGCGCACCTGGCGCATGGCCCGGGGTTCGTCGAGGCGGGGGATGAAGAAGTGGCCGAGCTGGGCGAGGGTGACGGAGCCAATGACGCGTCTTTTGGGTGAGATCACCGGCAGCACGGTGATGTGGTGCTGGTCGAGCAACCGCAGGGCCTCGGCGCAGGTGGTGCCGTCGGTGACGGCATAGGGATCGCGCACCATCAGGTCGTGCACGCGCGGCGACACATCACTGAGATAGGTGGGCAGCGGGTGGTTGAAGCGGGCCAGGACCGCATCAATCCGGGCATTGGAGTTGCCGCAGCGGGCCGCGCTGTAGCCGGTCTCCCCGCGGGCTTCCTTGTAAGCGGCGTAGGCAATGGCCGAGCAGATCGAGTCGGTGTCAGGATTCTTGTGGCCGATGACGTAGGTAGGAGTGGCGTGGGCCATAATGGAGGGGCGGGAGACTACCTTGCCTGGCGGGCGAAGGTGAAGAAAGAAAAGCGCCCGGCCTGGGGGGCGGGGCGCGGGAGCTGGCGGCGGGTGGTGGGGAAGGATTACGGGGCCCGTTCCGCCGGAGTGCCGGCGAGACTGCCCAGGCCTGCGGGCGGGGTGGCATAGATCCGGGGATTGAGGGCGGTGTTCGCGTTGTAGGGCAGGGCTTGCAGCAGCGAGACGCCCTTCCGACCGCTGTTGAGCGTGAGTTGGGTGGCGGCCTCGGCGACGTTGGGGAAGAACTGGATGTTGCCGCCGAGAAAAGCAATGTGGCCGCCCAGGTCCTTGTAGGCGCCATTGTCGACACTCCAGGCGCCGGTGGACAGCAGGCCCCGGGTGAAGGCCACGGGGGTGGTCGGGGCATCGCCCAGGCGGAGCCCCCCGACCAACTCAAAGCTGAGGACGCGGTTGGTGACGAAGCTCGGATCGAGCACGGTGTGATCGTCGGGGGTGACGATGGCCGCCGGGTAGGAGCCGTTGAACGACGGGTCGTTCTTCGCAAAATAGAACGAAGGATCGGTGAGGATGCCGCGTTGGGCCAGGCTGCCGGCCCACAGGAACGGGCCCAGCCCGCCGGTCACGGGCGACGGACTCTGCGCGAGGATCGCGGCGGGATCCGGCAGGCGATCGTTGTTGTCGGCCGCGTAGATCGTCGCGCCCTTGACGATCTCGCGGAGGTTGTTGGCGTCGACGGTCCGCTGGGCGGTTTCGCGGACCTTGCCGATGGTGGGGAAAATCAGGGCGGCCAGGATGCCAATGATGGCAATAACCGTGAGCAGCTCGATGAGGGTGAAACCCGCGGGGCGCGAACAACCGTCAGTTTGATAGTTCATAATTCGGCCCGGGTTCAGCTCAGGGGGCGAAAAGGAGGATACAAGCCCCATTATTAGTGCGGGCTGGACAACGGCACCGGCTTTGTTGGAATGCTGGAATCATGGTCGTTTATCTGGACGGAAAGTATGTTGATTCGGCCGAGGCCAAGGTCTCGGTCTTCGATCACGGTCTCCTTTATGGCGACGGTATCTTCGAGGGCATTCGCCTCTACGGCGGCAATGTCTACCGGCTCGACGAGCATCTGGAGCGGCTCGAATATTCCGCCAAGGCGCTGATGCTGGCCATGCCGTGGTCGCGCGCCGAACTGGCCGGGGCCGTGTGCGAGACCTGCCGCCGGAATAAACTCACCGACGGCTACATTCGCCTCGTCATCACGCGCGGACCCGGCGACCTGGGCCTGGCGCCCTGGCTGTGCGAGAAGCCCACGCTCTTCATCATCGCCAGCAAGATCTCGCTCTACCCGCAGGAACACTACGACAATGGCCTGAGCATCGTGACGGTGCCGACGCGCCGCATTTCCCCGGACATGCTGCCGCCGACGGTCAAGTCGCTGAATTACCTCAATAATATCCTGGCCAAGATCGAGGCGAAGCAAGCTGGCGCCCTCGAGGCCATCATGCTTAACGCCCAGGGCTATGTCGCGGAGTGCACCGCCGACAACATCTTCGCGATTCACAAGGGCGAAATCCTCACTCCGGCGGCCTCCGCCGGCGCCCTCAAGGGCATCACCCGGGCCACGGTCTTCGAGATCGCCCGGGAACTGGGCATCCCGATGCGCGAGACCGACCTGACCCGCTACGACATCTGGTGCGCCGACGAGTGCTTTCTGACGGGCACCGGGGCCGAGGTCATCCCCGTGGTGAAGCTCGACGGTCGCGTCATCGGCACCGGCAAGCCCGGCCCGATCACCGGTCGGGTGTTGACGAGTTTCCGCCAGCGGGTGCTGGTCGAGGGCACCCGGATTTGAGGCGGGTTGCTCCGCCTCTGCGCTTGCGTCAGCGCCGGAGGGTGAACATGTTCGCCGCAGGGAAAACGGGCTGTTCCCGGTCGCGATTTGCGTTTCCGGCGCGGACTGCTATCCTCGCATCTTAACCCTCCGACATGGCCAACCCACTCAAATGCGACCTTTGCTCCAAGCCGGCGACCGTCCACCTGACCCAGATCGTCAATAACAAGATCCACAAGGTCGACTTGTGTGAGGCGTGTGCGCAGGCCAAGGGCGTGACCGACCCCAGCGGCTTTTCCCTGGCCGACCTGCTGCTCAAGGC
>JANMVS010000277.1:0-2049 GCA_031392885.1 Verrucomicrobiota bacterium | reverse complement strand
ACCAAAGTGCTCTCCCTGCTCATCGCGTGGAGTTTTTTTCACAAACTTTACGAACCCGATTCCGTACTTTCGCGAAACTTTCTCGTCATCGCGCCCAACGGCTGCGCAGGCCGAAACTGGCGCGACGATTTCCAGATCGCTCTCCACATCCAGGATGACGTGCGCGTCGTCCGCGACACCTGCGACGTGGTCTGGATCATCGAGACCAAAGGCCGCCAAGAACTCGACCTCCTCCAGAAAATGACCCGCCTCCGCCAGTGGTGCGACGACGCCACCGCCGCCGAGGACAACGGCCAACGCTACGACTTTGTTTTCGTGGACGAGATCAGCTTTGAAAAACACGCCCCCAAGACTCTCGCCGCGCTCGCGGCAGGCTTCACGGAATACAAAAGTTGATTCACTGATAGAGCTGAATTTGGTATGTATTATTCGATTTATAAGATTCTTGTAAGTCCGCAAATCTTTCCATAATTCACACGTATGGATCCCGTAAAAAACCCATTTGCACCCGGCGCTGGCACTCCACCACCGGAATTGGCTGGCCGCGATGAACTGCGTGAAACCGTTCGTGTCGCCTTAGAGCGAACGCGGCTTGGCAGGCCTGCAAAAAGCATTTTGATGGTCGGACTACGCGGCGTTGGTAAAACCGTATTGCTCGACCGCATGAGAGAAGATGCGGAGGCGACGGGAATCCATACCCTGCGAGTGGAGGCTCCGGAAAGTCGCTCGTTGCCAGCCATTCTTGCGCCGCAACTGCGTCAAGCATTGCTCCGTCTCTCTCGCAATGACCAAGCGAAGGAACTTGCACAGCGCGCCCTTCGCGCATTGGCAGGCTTCGCCAAGGCGCTAAAAATCAAGCATGCGGACATTGAGGTGGGCTTTGACTTTGATCCAGAGCCGGGTCTGGCCGACAACGGCGATCTAGAGCACGATCTACAGGCCCTGCTCGAAGCCGCTGGTGCAGCCGCGCAAAAAGCTGGCACCGCACTGGTCATGTTTGTGGACGAACTTCAATATGTCGAAGAAGACGAACTCGCAGCCCTCATCACCGCCCTCCATCGCGCCGCCCAACGCCGCCTGCCCGTCGTGCTCGTCGGCGCGGGGCTGCCCCAGTTGCGGGGGCGCATGGGGCGCGCAAAGTCCTATGCCGAACGTCTCTTCGATTTCCCAGAGATCGGCCCGCTCCCTCCATCAGCGGCGAGATCGGCCATTACCAAGCCTGTGGAGGCCGAAGGCGTGCAGATCGGTGACGATGCTCTGGAGCGCATCGTCGAGAAAACCCACGGCTATCCCTACTTCCTTCAGGAGTGGGGCAAGCATACTTGGGACACCGCCTCGCAGTCCCCCATCACCCTGCAAGACGTCGAGCTGGCATCCGCCTCCTCCATCGCCGCCCTTGATGAGAGCTTCTTTCGTGTCCGCTTCGACCGATTAACCCCTTTGGAAAAAAAATATCTGCGCGCGATGGCCGAGCTTGGCCCCGGCCCACACCGCTCCGGCGACATTGCCCAGCAGATCCAGCGCGAGGTCACTGCGCTCGGCCCGACCAGAAACAACCTCATCTCTAAAGGTATGATCTGGAGCCCAAACCATGGCGATACCGCCTTCACTGTTCCATTATTCGACCAGTTCATGCATCGCATTATGCCAGGAAATGACTGGAAAAAATCCTGACCACCCATGGCGCGCCCATCTACCGACACCTACGACCTCTCCGACGCCGAGAAGCGCGACCTCATCAAGCTCATCGAGCAGGGCAAGCCGCTCCCGGAGAAATTCCGCTTCCTCCTCTTCGCGGACAAACGCGAGGTCGAACTTGTCTGGAACGGCAAGACCCGCGAAGTCTGCACCGCCATCCTCCCCTTCCAGACCCTCGAACACATTGACGAGCCCCGGAAGGAAAAGCGCGACGACGAGGAACTCGGCCTCGACACGGGGGGACGGCAGGTAAAAGGCTGGACCAACAAACTCATCTGGGGCGACAACAAGCTCATCCTCGCCTCCCTCAAGAGCGGCGCGCTCCGCCGCCAGATCGAGGACGCCGGCGGC
>JANMVS010000231.1:0-2690 GCA_031392885.1 Verrucomicrobiota bacterium | reverse complement strand
CTGCCGGAGAACGACGCCGGCCTCGATCCGGAGCACTGGACCGGGCACACCGGCTGCATCATCCTCGCGCCGCATCTCAACGGGGTCACCAAAAAGGAGCTCGGCCTGCCGACCCACGCCGCCGCCACCGAGCGCCAGCGGCGCGACGGCATGTGCTGGAAAACTCCCGAGGAACTCTACAACGACGGGGGCGCTTTCAAGCTCACCGCACGCACCGCGGCCGGCGTCATCCTCACCTTCATTTCCGACAATTATTTCGGCTACTGCAAAAAAGAGGTGAAGACCCAGCTCAGCTTTGCCGCCAATCTGCTGGGCTCCGCCGAGGAGGAACACTCGGGCGGCGCGATTGTTTTCCCCAGCTACGATGAGGGGGAGGATTTCCAGCTGGGCCGCAACCTGCCCAATCTGACCCACACCTTGACCGATGCCCTGACCCTGCTCGGCGATTGCGCCGAGCTCCAGCCCGGCGGCTGGGCCCGGGACCGGTTGTTTCCCACCATCCATTACGTGCCGGCCGACGCGAGCTTCACGCTGCGGACGCAGCACATCGGCTGGCGGGACGCCGCGGGCGCCGCGCAGGGAATCAAGCTCCTGCCCGGCTTCACCTACGTGCTGCCCTCCGGCTACAAGGTCGAGATGGTCAAGCCCGAGACCAGCCGGCGCTGGCTGCTGCGGGGCACCGCGGCCGAGGGCCTGCTCTGCCACAAACCCTGCACCGTCTCCGGCGGCGGCAAGTCCGAGATTTCCAAGCCCATCTCCGACGCGATGTTCACCGGCCCCGTCTTCGTGCGCGACCTCGCGGACGATCTGGATGTCGTGGAGCAGATCCTGCACCGCGATTACACCAAGCGCTTTCGTAATCCGCACAACAACGTCGTGCGCGCGCGCCGCATCCTCAGCCCGGAGCGCTCGCTCGGCTCCGTGATCAAGCTGCTCAGTCGCAGCCCGGACTACACCGGCGAGTTCAACGACTGGCTGGCCTCCATCCCGCGCTCCATCCGCGACCTCGTCCTGCACCTCAAGCGGCTCTACAAGCCGGAGTGGGGTGAGGACTGGCGCAAGCATTTCAGCGTCGACACCATCAATGCCCGCCCCGGCAACGAGCTGAAGTACCATGTGGGCAAACTGCTCACCCACTACCTCCGGGTCGGCTACACCCGGGAAGGCGGCTGGCGCACCTTCACCTTGCGCTCGGATTTCTTCCCGGCGGAAAAGATCCAGGTCGAGGACGACATCACCGCCTCGACCGTCGCCCCGCGCGACCAGGTCCCGGGCCTGCCGGCGTGGGTGACCCAGCCCTCGCTGAAATTCGTCCACAACTGCGAACTCCGTCTCTTCCAGCGGCCCGACGACGCCATCGTCCGCGGCTACGACAAGCGCACCGAGCGCGACTTCAGCCGCGGCGGCGCCTTTTTCTCGAACTACGAGCCGCTCACGCGCGCGACGGCCGGCGGCATCGTGGAGGACGCCCTCGGTTTCGAGACGTTCACGGATCCGATGCAGGCCACCTTTCGCGAATTTCTGGCCGCCAACCGCCCCGCTTATCTGGTGTCGCCCGCTTTTCCCCGGATCGTCGACGGCAAACCCTCGAAGAATCCCCGTTACCTGCAGAACCGGCCCGACCTCGAAGATCCCCGGGCCACGTACCTGGCCCATACCGGGGCCCGCCTTTACCGCCGGCTGGCGGCCGATTCGCCCGCGCCCTTTCCGGTCGGCTCCGTGCTGATGGGCCGCCGGCTCAACCCGCCCGAGTCGGGCATCCGCCCGCTCTGCGTGTTCGGACCGATCCATTATCAGGAAGTGCCCGAGGCCTTCATGGATCTGATCGCCAGCCTCACGGGCAAATCACCCTCAACCACCGGAGTGGGCTCCGAAGGCGCCCTGACCAAGGGACCCTTCAACGCCCTGCCGCCGATCTACGATCTCAACGCGGCGCTGACTTCCTATATTCTCACCGGCCTGCCGGTCTTCTCGACCGCCGCCGGCTGGGTCGGCCCGCACCATCGGGTGGACCACGACATCAGCCTGCTCGTGCCGGAGGTCTGGTGCCGCATGACGCCGGCCGAGCGCGAGCCCGCCGCCCTGATCGCCGGCGGCCATCTCGAACGGTGCACGGATTTTGACCACGACGGCAAACGCGTCCTCGCCAGCCGGCTCGGCTGGCGCATCACGCCACGCTTTGTGACCACTTACTGCGGTCGCGTGCTCGGCAATCCGAGCAGCGTGTTTGACGAGGAGTTTCTCCAGCCGGAAAAGCAGGATCTCGCCGTTTTCACCGATGGCGTGGACAACATTGTCGCCGCCATGCGGTCCGCCTCCCTGCACTACTTCTCCGACGGTTCGGTCAACACCGCGTGCCCGCCCCTCCGCGCCCTGCTGCACCTGATGCGCGACGGCACGTGGGAGGGCCGCGGCGCCGAGGATCCGGTGTTCCGCGCCCTCTTCACGCGCGAATCGCTCCTCGCGAGTGACTGGTACCGTGGGCGCCTCGAAGCCCAGCGCACGATCGACACGCACCTGGCGGAGAGCCACGCCCGCTATCTGGAAAAGTTTCTCACGCGCCCCAACTATGCGGACGTCGCCGCGCGCCTCGACATCAAGGGCCGGCTCGCGCAAGTCGTCGCAGCGATCCACGCCGCCCGGTCGCCCGACTACCTGCAGAAACTCGCCGGCACCCTCGGCGCCGAACC
>JANMVS010000227.1:0-2124 GCA_031392885.1 Verrucomicrobiota bacterium | reverse complement strand
ATCATGCCGTTGCGGCTTGATGCGAGTCGGGGTCTGCGCCCCACTGGTTGGTCATGGAATCGCACGCGGTGGTCTTCACTGGCCCTCATCAGGTGGCCTACCAGAGGATCACCAGCCCGGAGCCGGGGCCGGAGGACGTCGTCGTCGAACTGCACCACTCGTGGATCAGCAACGGCACGGAGGGCTCGTTCCTGCGGGGCGAGCGGATTTCGGGCGATGTGGCGTGGCGGCCGGGCGACCTGGCGCCGTTTCCGATGGTGGCTGGCTATCAGAAGGTCGGTCGCGTGTTGCAGGTCGGTGCGGCGGTGCGCCGGTTCGCGCCGGGCGACTGGGTTTTCGCGTCGATGAGCAAGGTCTGCGGGATGTTCGACAACCAGTTTGCGGGACACGTTTCACCTTCGGTCTGCGCGCAGGGCGCATTGTTGCCGCTGCCGCCCGGCGCGAATCCGCTGGCCTATGCGGGACTGGTGCTGGCGCAGGTCGGCTACAATTGCGGCACGCGTTCGCCAGTGCAGGCCGGCCAGGTGGCGGTCGTGGTGGGCGACGGGCTCGTGGGCCAGTGGGCCGGCCAGACGTTGGCGCAGCTCGGGGCGAAGGTCATGATGGTCGGTCGCCATGCGGACCGGCTGGCCTGCTTTGCGCGATTCGGCGCGACGGCGCCGAGCGGGACCGACCACGGCGTGGCGGCGGTGCGGGCAATGGCCGGGGGATCGGTGCAGGTATTGGTGGAGACAACGGGCAGGGCCCAAGTGCTGCACGACTACCGGACGCTGATGGCGCGCGGTGGGCACCTGGTCATCGCCGGCTTCTACCAACCGGCGGGCGAGGTGAACCTGCAGCAGGCGCTCCAGCAGTTTCGCCATCACGAGATTTCCTTCGACTTGGCGTCCGGGGCCACCGCGGAACGGCTGGAGACCACCCTGCAATGGGTGGCCACCGGGCGGCTCGACACGCTGGGCTGCATCACACACCGCTTCCCGGTGGAGCGGGCCGCCGAGGCCTGGGCCCTGATTGAAAGCAAACGCGAGCCGGTGTTGGGCGTGGTGCTCGATTGGCCGGCGGCGCGGACCAAGACTAATTAAGACAAGCGGAGTTAACCACAGATTACCCAGATGAACACGGATAAAGGCAGTTGGCGCGAATCCATCCGTGAAATCCGTGGTTAAATTGAATTATTCCGAGCAAAATTCTCCCATGATGATTCCCACGCGGATGAAGTTGATGCAGATCGAGGCACCCGGTCGGGCGGTCTGGCGGGATGCACCGGTGCCCGAGCCCGGACCGGGCGAGGTGTTGGTGCGGGTGCGCGCGATTGCGACCTGTCCCCACTGGGACCTGCATATTTTCGGCGGGCAGCCGATGTTTCCGGGCATGAAACTGGAGTATCCCTACCTGCCGGGGCAGCCGGGGCACGAGGCGGTGGGCGAGGTGGTGGCGCTCGGGCCGGGTGTGACTGCGCTGCAAGTGGGCATGAGTGTTGCCGTGTGGCGCGACACCGGCCGGCGGCCGCAGGGGTGTTATGCGCAGTTCAATGTTTTGCGTGCAGAAGATTTGCTGGAGGTGCCGGCGACGCTGGCGGTCGCGGAGATTGCCTCGCTCGAGCTCGCGATGTGCGTGGAGGTATCCTTCCAGCAATTGGCGCGACTCGGCGGCATCGCGGGGCGGAGCCTCGGCCTGGCTGGGCTGGGGCCGGCGGGACTGGTGGCCGTGCAACTGGCGCGGGCGCACGGGGCGGCGGAAGTAATCGGCCTCGATCCGGTGGCGGAGCGGCGCGAACTGGCCCTGACCTTAGGCGCGCATCACGCCGTCGCCCCGGACGCGGCGGCGTGGCCGGCGTCGCGCGACAGCGGCGCGCTGGACGACGCCATTGACCTGACCGGCGTCCCGGCGTCGATTGAATTTCTGCTGGACCGGACGCGGCGGTGCGTGACTTTGTTCGGCGTGTTGCGCGAGGAAGTGCGCTATGGTGGCCGGCACATGTTTGGGCCGGGGCTGCTGCTGATGGGTTATGGCGATCACAACCGCGCGGCGGCGGAGACGGCACTGCGTTTCATCACCGAGGGCAAGCTGCGGCTGGCGCCGCTCATCACGCATACACTGCCGTTCACGCGTTACGCGGAAGGG
>JANMVS010000179.1:0-3340 GCA_031392885.1 Verrucomicrobiota bacterium | reverse complement strand
TGCTCATGCCGACTGTTGCCGCACCTCCGCGTAGCTTTGATCTGGACCTGCCCGATCTGGCGCTGGCGCGCGGGGGCGTAGTTCGTTCACACCGCTCCCACGGCTGGTGGTGGAGCCGCGAGGGCGACACGCCCGCGGCCCCGCGGCCCGAGGTTCCGACGGTGCTCCTGGTGCATGCGCTGACGGGCAGTGCGCAAGCGGGCGGCCCGGACGGTTGGTGGGAGCCGTTGCTCGGTCCGGGCCGGGTGATTGATCCGGCCCACTATCGCATCCTGTGCTTCAACAACCTCGGCTCGTGCTACGGCAGCAGCGGCCCCGGGGTGGAGGGTTTTCCCACCGGCCAGAAGGTGGATCTCACGGGTCTGGATATTTCGCGCGCCCTGCTCCTCGCGTTGGATCGGCTCGGCATCAAGCGCGTGCATCTGACCGCCGGCGGTTCGCTCGGCGGCATGGTGTCGCTCACACTGGCCGCGCTGGCACCCGGGCGCTTTGAACGGGTGGTGCCACTGGCGGCGAGCGTGACGGCCAGTGCGTGGGTGGTCGGCTGGAACCACGTGCAGCGCCAGATCCTGCGCCTCGATCCCGGCTACCCGAACAATGTCGGCCGCGGTCTCGAGATCGCGCGGCAGCTGGCGATGCTGACCTACCGCGCCGAGCCCGGTCTGGACGCCCGGCAACCGCGACCGGCGCTGGCGCAGTCCGGTGACGTGGGCTACCCGGTGCAGAGTTACCTGGAACACCAGGGGGAGAAGCTGCGCCACCGCTTCGACGCGCAGTCGTACGAGCTGCAACTCGCCGCGATGGACCATCACGATCTGCTCCAACCGCTCCCCGGCGACACGCAGCCCGCCATCAGCCGGGTGCGCGCCTCAATCCTCGTGGTCGACGTCGACACCGACCAGCTCTTCACGGCCGCGCAGGCGGACACGCTGGTGCAGCATTTGCAGAGCGCCGGGGCGCTCGTGGAGCGGACGACGGTCCGCAGTATTCACGGGCACGATGCGTTTTTGATGGAGTGGGAGACGCTTGGACCTATCTTGACACGGGCCTTGCATCTGCAGGCTCCCGAATGATGAGCAAACGCTGGCAGGTTTATAAGTTTGGCGGCTCCTCCCTCGGCACTTCCGGGCGGTTGCCCAAGGTGCTGGAGTTGGTGGCGACGGCGCCGCGGCCACTCGCCCTGGTCGTGTCCGCGCTCGGCGACAGCACCGACTGGCTCATCCTTGCCGCGCGCTCGGCCGAGGAAGGCAACATCAGCCAGGCCCGGCGGCAGTTGGCCCAGGTGCGCGAACTTGCGACCGCGACCGGCCGCGCCGTGCTCAACAGCCAGGGCCAGAAAGGCGTGAAGCATGACCTCGATGAAATTCTCACCCCGGTCGAGCGCCTGCTCTCCGGCATCGAGCTGACCCGGGAATGCTCGCCCCGCACGCTCGACTCCATCATCAGTGTCGGCGAACGCATCTCCGTGGCGCTGCTCGCCCGGGCCCTGACGGAGCGGGACGTGCCTGCCCTGCCGGTGGACGCACGGGACTTTGTTGTCACCGACAGCACCTTCGGCTCCGCGACCGTGGACAAGGCTGAGACCACGGCCCGCTTTGCCGGTCTGGCGGCCAAATGGAGCGACCGCGTGCCGATTGTCACCGGATTCATCGGTCGGACCAAGGACGGACATTCCACCACGCTCGGGCGCAACGGCTCCGACTACACCGCCACGCTGGTCGCGGGCTTGCTCAAGGCGAGCGCGGTGACGGTGTGGACGGACGTGCTCGGCGTGATGACGGCCGACCCCGCGCTGGTGCGGGAGGCGTCGCCGGTGGACCGGCTTTCCTACGACGAGGCGCTGGAACTGGCGTATTTTGGCACGCGGATGTTTCACCCGCGCACCATCATTCCTCTCCGGGAATGCGGCGCGGCGCTCGTCATCCGCAGCACCACGCAGCCCGACGCCCCCGGCACGCGCATCGATGCCACCGGCAATCCCGATCCCAACCGCCCAACCTGCGTCACCAGTCTGGAGCGCCTCACCCTGCTCGGCGTGCAATCGCGCCGGACCGGACTGGGCCGGCCGCTCGGCGGTCGCATTCTCGCCGCGCTCAGCGAAGCCGGCGTGCGGGTGTGGATGACGACCGAGTCTACGCTCGGCCAATCTTTCTCCGTGGTGATTCCCGCCTTGGATGAAGCGGCGGCCCGCCAGAGCGTGGCCGAGGCTTTGGCGCCGGAGTTGCAGTCCGGAGATTTGCGCATCGAACCGGTGCTGTCACCCGTGACCCTCGTGACGTTGGTGGGGGAAAACATGGCGGGCCGGCCCAATGTCGCCGGAAAATTTCTCAACGCCATCGGGGAGGCCGGGATCGCGGTGCGGGCCGTGGCCCAAGGCGCCTCGGCCCGGAGCATTTCCTGCGTGGTGGACGCCGACCAGACGGCCACCGCGGTGCGGACGGTGCATGGCGCGTTCAACCTCGCGCACACCGAGATCAGTGCGTTCTTGCTCGGCAAGGGCGGCGTCGGCAGCAGCCTTTTGAAACAAATTGAGCGGCAGAATAGCGCGCTCGGTCGCGAGCACGACGTGCAGGTGCGGCTCGTCGGCATCGGCTCAAGTGGCGGGGCCCTGTTTGCGGAGGACGGCCTGCCGCCGGCCGAGGCGGTCGCCCGCCTGCTCAAGGCCCTCGGCGAGGGCAAGGTCGTGCGCGACGTCACGTCGCTGTTGGCCAAGCTGGCGCGGCTGCCGAATCCGGTGCTGGTCGACTGCTCGGCGGCGCCGGGCATGGAAAAACTTTATCGCGCCGCGTTTGCGCTCGGCATCAACGTCGTGTCCGCCAACAAGCAGCCGCTCGCGTTGCCGCAGGCCGAGCGGGATGCGTTGCGCGACGAGGCCCGCCGGCATTTCCGTGCGTACCATTACGAGACCACGGTCGGGGCGGCGTTGCCGGTGATCGAGACGCTGAAGAACCTGGTGCGCACCGGCGACCACGTCATCACGATCGAAGGGGCGTTTTCCGGCACGCTCGGATTTTTGTGTGACCGAATCGGGCAGGGCGAACTGCTTTCCGTCGCGGTGCGCCAGGCCAAGGACTTGGGTTACACGGAACCCCACCCGCGCGACGACCTGTCCGGCCTCGATGTGGCGCGCAAAGCCATCATCCTCGCCCGCGAGTTGGGTCTGCAGGTGGACCTGACTGATGTGGTGCTGGAGCCGTTTGTGCCGGCGGAAAATCTGCGCGAGGACGATCCGGAAAAATTTCTGCAGGAGCTCACGAAGCTGGATGCGGCCACCGCCGCGCGCGTGGCGGCGTGCAAGGCCTCGGGTAAATTGCCGCGTTATTTGGCGCGCATCACGCCC
>JANMVS010000104.1:0-7004 GCA_031392885.1 Verrucomicrobiota bacterium | reverse complement strand
GGCGAACGCGAGAACCGCGCACAAGAGGGGGGAGAGAGGAGTGGCGATCATGGTCAGGTGGTGGGAAAACAAGTTACTGCCGAGAGCGATCAATACCTGCTGCGATTGTGACTCTTCCCATGGCAGGTGAGGGTGCAATTGCCGCGGAAGGTGCCGGTGCGGTTGAACTCCAGTACGCCTTTCAGGGGGGTGACATTAATCAGGTGCATCGGTCAGTAGCCTCTGGTAGAGTGAGCCCTGCCGTGGCAGACCAAGGTGCAATTGCCCGACCGAACCCCCGTGCTTGTCCAGTTGATTACGCCGCCGTTAGGCTGGACAATGCTCGTGTTGAAGTTAATCAAACGTGTCTTGCCGGCGACGCCATGGGGGTCGTGGCAGGTGGAGCAGGGAGTAATCGAACTTCCGGCCCCGAGGTGGCTACCGTGACTGAACCCTCCATTGGCGAAGAGGGCCGTTCGATCGTGACACTTATAACAGAGAGCATAGAGGGCTGCGCTTTCTGTCACGTTGTCCGTGAAATCGTAGCGCCGCTCCAAGAGGGGGGGGAAGGTCGAGCCGTGCGGGCCATTGGGCCCGACGCCGCCGGCACCGGGGCCCTGGTTGTTATTGTGGCAATCGGTGCAATACATCCGGCTGGTGGCGGTCCACGGTGCGATCAAGCCGGGGATGGTGGCATATTTGCCGGTCGCGAGGACCGGATGGTAGGAGGCGTTGGAGCTTTGGAAATCCAGGCGGACGTTGGTCTGCACGACCTGGCGCGTAACCCGCGCGGGACCGCGATTGGTGCTGTCGCCGTGGCAGCGGAAGCAGAGCTCGTATTGGTTGGTCAGTGGATTGACAACGGTGCCGGTGGCACTGACGCCCTTGACGCCGGCGAGGGCGCCCGACGCGGTGGGGGCGGTGGCGGTCTGTGAATTTGCGGCATGCGGATTGTGGCAGTCGGCGCATTCGACATGGCGGGTGGAATTGACCGGATCCTCGGTGGGGTCATGCACCCCGGTGGTGGCGGCGATGGGATGGACGCTGGCCTTGGCGAACTCCGTCTGGATGTTTTTCGCCGCCACGTTGCCGCTGTGGCAGGTGTAGCAGTTCGGCTCCTCGCCGGCGAAATTCAGCAGCCGGGGCTTGTTGCCGGCAGTGTGCGGCCGGTGGCAGTTTTCGCACGCGTTGGCCTGGACGGTGGTATACGCGGTATGGGGCCAGGGGTTCGCGCCCAATCCGTTCCAAGTCTTCGTCGACGTCTTGTGCACGGTGGTGCTCCAATAGTTCTTGTTATGGCAGGTGGTGCAGAGCGCGGAGGCGGTGTTGTTCGTCACCAGAAATTTCCCAAACTGGTTGTCATGCGGGTTGTGGCAGGCGGTGCACTGCAACTGGCCGTTGGAGTCGAGGCGCACGGCGCCGGTCAGGCTGGCGGGCGGCTGCAACTGACCGTTGGCGGTCGCCAGGGCGGCGTCAAAAGTGAAGGAGACCGGGTGGTCGTCGGCCAGGTCGAAGCCCAGCCGGGTGTTGCCTGCGGGAAGGTACACGACGCCGCCTTGCAGCGGGATTGTCGTGGCGCGGCTGAGCACCATGCCCAGCGCCACCGTCCCGTCATGGCAGCTCAGGCAGAGCTTGGAGTCGCCGGTGGGCTGGCCGGGGAGGGCCTTGCTGGTGGTGCTCGTGTAGGGGATGTAGGTCGCGCCCGAACTGTATCGGTTCCACAGTGGCGCTACACGGCTGCTGTTGTGCGGGGTGTGGCAGAAGATGCAGATTTCCTGCTCGGTGGCGGCCTTGATCGGGTTGGCGCTGCTGACCGAAAGGTTGTGGGCCGTGCCGACGATGCTGGCCGCCGGGGCGGAGCCGGCCAGCAGGCCCGAACATAAAAGGAGGCAAACGGTTTTCATGGTTGGCCGATGGTTTGGAAGATTTGGATGCGGCCGTTGTAGGAGTCGGCCACATAGATCAGGTTGTCGGCACCGATGGCGATGCCGGCGGGCATCCAGAATTCGCCGGGGAGCGGCCCGGCGGAGCCGAAGTCGAGGAGGAAGCGTCCCTCCGGATCGAAAATCTGCACATTGTCGAAGAGCGCGTCCGTAACGTAGATCTGGCCCAGCCGGTCAACCGCCACGCCCTTGGGGCGGCTGAAATAGCCCGACCCGTCGCCGAGGCTGCCGATCTCGCGGAGGAAATGGCCCTCACGGTCGAACACCTGCACGCGCGAATTCATCGCGTCGGTTACATGGATCCGCCCCTGTGGATCGACGGCGAGATGCGTGGGAAAGTTGAATTCCCCGGGCTTCTTCCCGCGGGCGCCAAACTTGAAGAGCAGGCGGCCCCGCAGATCATACGCGAGCACGCAGTGGGCGCTGGAGTCGGCGATGTAAAGGCGGTCGGCGGTGAGGGCCAGGCCGCTCGGTCGTTCCAGCCCCTCCTTGATCTGGTGCTGTAACCGGCCTTTTTCGTCAGCAACCAGCACCGACCGCAGGCCGGAGTCCGCCACATAGACCAGGCCGTTGCGTTTGGCGACGGCGACCGGCGAGATCAGGGCAAGTCCGCCGAGCTGGGTCCAGCGCTGGCTGCGCCGGTGCGCAAGGTCGAAGAAATAGACCGCATTCGCCCCGGTGTCGGTGACGCAAAGATTGCCAGCCTCGTCGAGGGCGAGGCCGAACGGCTTGATCAGTTTCTCCCGGCCGCGGTCTCCGCCCGTGAGAAAATTGCCCATCCGGGTGAAGAAGGAGACGCGCAGGCCGAGGTCGGCTGGCGTGGCAATCTGACCGACCCATTTGACGCGTGGTTCGGCGGGCGGCAGCGGCCAAACCCGCGCCGCTTCGCCGGGGTCCGGCTCCGGTTTCTGCGGCGACGGGCCGCGGCAGGAACCCAGCAGCACAAGCAGCAGGCAGGCCGGGGCGAGAAAATGCGGTCGGGGCAGGTGCATGTTAGAATTTCCGTTTGGCGCGCATGAAAAAGTAGTGCTTCTGGTGCCGGTCGGCGAGATAGCTTTCCTTTTCATATTCGTAGCCCAGGTTGACGGCCAGTTGGCCGTAATCGAATTCCAAGGTGGAGCGCACCGTGGTGAGATACTGGTTGAACCCGCGGCCGGTTTCGCGCCGCACGCCGCCCTCGAGCGAGTAGACAAGAAAGGAGAATGGGCGGGTGCGGTAGCGGCAGATAACGCTGTAGTTGCGCCGGGTGAGGCCCGCATCGACATAATGGATCAAACTCTGGTTGAAATCGAGCGCCAGCGTGGTATCCTGCTTGTATTCGAAGGCGAGGGTCTGAAACAGCCGCTGCGAGCGGTAAGACGTGAGATTGGACTGGAAATCCTGATACTCCGCTCCGGCCTGGAGCCACTTCCACTGCAACTCGGTTCCGGCGACCCGGTCGTTCACGTTCTGCAGGACCAGGAATTTCTCTCCGGAGTTCTCGATGAGATTAATCCGCCCATAAACGGCGAACAGCCGGTCGAACAACTCCAGGCGCACCTGCAGGGAGCGTCCGAGCGTGGTGAAGCCGCCCGCGGGGGGCGTGGCGGCCGTGTAATTGACGAGAACGGTGCCGCCGTTGGGGATCAGACCGCCGGGTACGCGGCGGATCTCGGTCAGCGCTCCCTGTCCGATCAGCACGTAATCGAGCGTCTCCGCGAAGACCCGGCCCAGGAGGTCGGTCACCGTGCTGACGGTCTGGACGTTGGGCTGTCGCAAGAAGGAGGTGATGCCGTCGGACAGGGTGTGCGACTCCTCCGCGACGACGTGCCATTGCCCGGTGGATTCCCGCCGTTCATGGTCGAGGCGGATATTGCCGCCAAGGTTCAGGCGGCCCCACGCGCCCAGGCGTTTGGTGTAGTTTTCGTCCAGGCCCAGGCCCCAGCGACTTGAACCGAAAGTCGATTCAGGGCTGTGCGAATTCAGCCGGACACCTTGGAGTTGCAGTCGCGAAGTCAGGCTGTCGTAGAGTTGGTGCGTCAGGGCCGCGCTGCCGTCGTGCGCATCGTTGTCGACCACCCCGGCCCGGCGCTGGTTGAAGGCGTAGTGGAGACTGCTGGTCAACCGATGGGCATGCTCCAGGGAAAGATTTTCCATGACGGCCAGGCTCCGGGCGGAACGCGTGCGATCATCCAACCGGTTGTAGAAGGCGGATGATTGCAGCCCGGCCCGCCGGTCTTTGCCCCAGCTCTCGTTGTCGAACAGACTGGCCAGGTAGTTTGTACCGGAGGTCGTCACCCCCCCGCTTTCGCTGCGGTTGTAGCGATTGACCTGGTAGGAGAAATTGGTCCGGCCAATCTTGCCGCGAGTGTGACTGGCGTCGATGGTGAGGTTTTCATCGCTGTTCTGCAGATCCCGGAGCAGGCCGCCACGGACCTTCTCCTCCGAGTGGAGGTAGCTGGCGGTCACGGGGAGCCTTCCGGCGCGGTAGCCCGTGCTGCCGCCGTAGCGGCGGCTGTCCACCCGGGCGCGATTGAAAAAATCAAAATCGCGGAACGTAGTATCCCGGTCGGCGAACAGGGTGGTGGCATAAGCTTTTTCTTTGAGCACGCTCGCGTCCAAGTGGTAACGCTGGAGCGCCCGGGTGGTCTGCCTGGTCGCTCCGGGCGGGTCGAGGGTGACCCGTTGATAACTTATGCCAAATTGCGGTTGCAGGCGGAATTCCAGCAGGTTCGGGTGGTAAACCGAGCCGCGCAGGTCCAGGCCGACGCTCTGCTCCGCAAAGAAGTAGTCGCGTTGCAACGATATGTCCCTGAGGGAACGCTGCTCCCTTTGATTCTCCACTTTCATTTCCAAGGAGGACTCATAGAGCTTGAGGCTGAACATCCTGAGGTTGTCCGTCGGATTGGAGGACTGGGCGAACACCGATGCCAGGGCTTGCAAAAAAAAAATGCCGGTTGCCACTGTCCGCCAACGAATGCTCTGCCCGGTCGTATTCATTGGTTGGCTCCGGCTGGCACGGGGGGAAGGGTGGTCTGCCAGCCAGATTTAAGGAAGAATCGACTTTCGCCTCCATGCGGATTGTGGCAGGTCTGGCAGGCGGACTGACCGATGTGCCCATGCTCGACCGTGCGGGCCAGATCCTTCTCCTCATGGCATTCCAGGCAGAGCTGCCGTCCGGGCAGGACGAGCAGGGCTTTCTCGGTTGATTGATGCGGGCTGTGACATTCGAGGCAGGTGCCGGCTTCGGCCGGGGCATGCTTGAACTTCGCCCCGGCAAAGAGGGATTTGTGGCAGAGCTGGCACAGCTCCGTTACCTCCGCCACCAATTTTTGGGAGAAGGCCGACTCGTGGCAGGTACCGCACTGGCGGTCGGCATAGGGCTTATGCACAATAAGACCGGAGCCGCCTTGACCTGAGAGCTGCCCCGGTGGCGGTTGCCCCAGCGCCTTGGCTGCTTCCGGGGGGGGGAGAGCAGGGGACGTGGCCAACCCCGACGGTGCCGGGCTATGCTCCGGCGGCACACCGTCCAGGAAGATGTTCGCCAGTTTGCGCCGCGTCGCCGTGGTGCAGGCGACCAGGAGCAGGGTGAAAAACAACCAGCCCGCCAGCATCACCGTATATTTTCTGGCGCCGTGCATTTGCGCTGGGCCCGGCGGGGCTAGTTCTGGTGGCCAAAACCGAAGACACTCACCTTGCGGTCGCCAAACTGGTTGGTGACGATTGCGAGATATTCCAGGTGGAAATTCGGCGCGGCATATTTTTGGAAAAGCCCGACATGGTCATAGTCAATTATCACTTTGGCGGGCAGATCCAACCCCGGGGCGTTCGGGAGAATTTCGCCAAAGAACAGCAGCAAACGTCCCTCCTGGTCGAAAATCTGCACCACTTGCGTGGCGGCATCCACCACATACACCCGCCCGTCCCGATCGACCGCCACGCCCTTGGGCCGGGCGAATTCACCGGGCTTGTCTCCGGTCCCCGCTCCGAAGGAGCGCAAAAACCGGCCATCGGGATCGTATTGCTGGACGCGAAAAGCCCCGAGATCTGAAACATAGAGGCGGCCTTTGATATCCATCGCCAGGTTCACGGGCGAAAATAGCTTGCTGTTGCCCTCCGCAACACTCGGGTCATGGGGGATGGTGAAGAGCAATTCACGCTTGGCTTTGTCGTAGACCAAAACCGTCCGACTTTTCAGATCCGTGATATAAAGCCGGTTGCCGGCGATGAGCACATCCGTCGGCTTGAGGGCCTCCTGCCCGGCGGCCGGTGGAACTTGGGCACCGGCCAGGAGCGGCTTTTTGCCCTTGGCGGCTCTCGCCCCAATGGCCCCGATATAGTGGTCGTCAGCCCCGTAGATCAACACCTGGCCGCGGGCCGCATCAGTGATATAGCGGGTGCCATCATGGTCCACCGCGATATTGATCGGGGTGATGAACTGGCCCTCCCCGGTGGGGGTAAAATATCGAAAGCTCCGATCTTTCAGATCAAGGATGTCCACCGAGCTCGTGCCGGTGTCACAGACAAACAGCTTACCCTCATGCAGGGCGACCCCATAGGGCTTGCCGATGGGCTTGGTGACAATCGGTTTGCTGACGACAAACGACGCGAACTTGCTCATTTCACGGCCGAGGTCCTGCTCGCCACTCAGGCTGACGAGGAACTGCAGACGCGGCGGCTGAGGTGGCTGGGGATAAAACACGGCTTCATGCTTTGCCAGGCTGGGCGTGGACTTGCAGCCCGGGCAGAGAGCAAGCAGCAGGAGAGCAAGCGTGCTCCAGAATGCGTTTGGCCAGTTCGATTTCATAGTGGGTGGACTCCGGCTAAACAATGAGATAAAAAATGAGCCGCGGCAATCTCTTGCCGCGGCGCAGGTGCTTTCATGGCTAGGGACTAGCCTGGCATCAAGGAGAGTGCAGTTGCGGATTAATTCGCGCGATGCCGTGGTTCAATTCTTCCAGGTCAGTTACTTGATGTGGCAGGTGAGGCAGAGTGCACTGCCAGCGTTGCTCTTCCTGAGGAATTTATCGATCGTGTTGTCGTGCACGTTATGGCAGGAAGCACACTCCATCTTCCCTGCGAAGAGGGGCACCGTGCGGGCGA
>JANMVS010000097.1:0-10314 GCA_031392885.1 Verrucomicrobiota bacterium | reverse complement strand
GAACCCATGATAATAAAAAAGCCGGCCTCCCTGCGGAAGCCGGCTTGAACAAAACGGAACGGAGCCTCAGACGGCGGTCTCGCCGTGTTCGTCGGTGCGGATGCGGATGACATCCTCCACCGGGAGCACGAAGATCTTGCCGTCGCCGATCTTGCCGGTCTTGGCGGCCGTGGTGATGGCCCCGATGGCCTTGGCCACGATGTCGTCGGAGACGGCGAGCTCGATTTTTACCTTGGGCAGGAAGTCCACGGTGTATTCGCTGCCCCGGTAGATCTCGGTATGGCCCTTCTGCCGGCCAAAGCCTTTGACCTCGGTGACGGTCATGCCCTGGATGCCGACGGCCCCGAGGGCCTCCTTAACTTCGTCGAGCTTGAATGGTTTGATGATGGCGATGATGAGTTTCATGGTAGGAGTGGTTGGAGGCGGATCAGGACTTGGCTTCGTAGATGTAGCCTTCCTCGCCGTGGTCGGTGAGGTCGAGGCCCGTCTGTTCGGTATCGGTGTCCGGCCGGAGACCGATGATGGCCTTGATGGCGTAGGCGATGATGACCGTGGAGACGACGGAGAGAACGATGGTGATGCCCATGGCCTTAAGCTGCTCAATCCACAGCGAATGGCCGACGAGGTCCTTCAGGTTGGTGTTGAGGTTGCCATTGACCGAGGCCGTGGCGAAGACGCCCGTAATGAAGGCCCCGAGCGTGCCGCCAACCGCGTGAACCCCGAACGTGTCCAGCGCGTCGTCGTATTTCAGCCAGCCCTTCAGCTTGGTGCAGGCCAGGAACGGAATGGCGCCGGCGAGGAGGCCGACCCAGACGGAGGAGGTGCTGTTGATAAAGCCGCAGGCGGGCGTCACCACGACGAGCCCGGCGACGGCGCCCGAGCAGAAGCCCAGCACGCTGGCCTTGCCCCGGGTGATATATTCCAGAGCGGCCCAGGTGAACGAGGCGACGGCGGTCGCGAGCGTGGTTGTGGTGAAGGCATTGGCGGCCACTCCGTCGGCCGCGACGGCCGAACCGGCGTTAAAGCCATACCAGCCGACCCAGAGCATGCCGGTGCCGACCATACAAAGCACGAGGCTGTGCGGGGGCATCGGCGTTTTGCCGAAACCGAGCCGCGGCCCGAGAATCAAGCAGAGCAGCAAGGCGGACCAACCGGAGGACATGTGCACCACGGTCCCGCCGGCGAAATCGATGGCCTTGATGGCCGCGCCGGCATTCCAGACGCCGTTCATGTAACCCGTGACGCCCCACACCATGTGGGCGAGCGGGAAATAAACCGCGAACATCCAGACGGTCACGAAGAGCAGCAGCGCGGAGAACTTCATGCGCTCGGCGATGGCCCCGACGATGAGGGCGGGCGTGATGATCGCGAACATGAGCTGGTAGATCGCGAAGACGTTCTGGGAAACCCAGTAGGCGTAGTCGGTATTGGTCCCGCTTTCGACCCCCTTGAAGAAGAAAAACTCCGAACCACCGAGGAACGGGCTGCCGAAGCTTTTGCCGAACACGAGGCTATAGCCGAAGGCCCACCAGAGAATGGTGACCAGGCCCGCGATGCCCAGGCATTGCGCCATGACGGAGAGAACATTCTTCGTGCGGACCAGGCCGCCGTAGAAGAGCGCCAGGCCGGGCAGCGTCATGAAGAGCACGAGCGCCGCGCTCGTCATCATCCACGCATTGTGACCGGGACCGGCGACGCCCGTGAGGGATTTGCCGGGATCGGTATTGTTGATGTAGGCCTCAAGCGCAGCGATGCGCTCGTCGGACGTGGGGGCCGCGGGCGCGGCCGCCGGAGCAGCGACCGCCGGAGCGGCCGCTGGGGTTTGCGCCAGCACGGAACCGGCGGCAAGAAGCGCCAGACCCGCAAAAGCGGCAAAACGGAGCAAGCGAGGTAACGTGGTATTCATGGTAAGTGCGGAACCAGTAAAGCAACTATGATGCCATGTATGAATATTCCGCGCGGCCCCGTGACATAACTTCAAAGCGCACCGCACCGGGAGCTTGCGCGTCACTGCGCAATAAAAAGGCCGGCCCCGCAGAGGGCCGGCCGGAAAACTTTGCAGCGGAAGGCTGAATTACACTGCCGCGTCACCGTGCTCATCCGTGCGGATGCGGATGACTTCATCGAGGGGGGTCACGAAAATCTTGCCGTCGCCGATCTTGCCCGTCTTGGCGGCATTGGCGATGGCGGCGATGACCTTGTCCTTCATCTCGTCGGGGATCGCGATCTCGATCTTCGCCTTGGGCAGGAAATCCACCGTGTATTCGCTGCCGCGGTAGATCTCGGTGTGGCCTTTCTGACGACCGAACCCCTTGACCTCGGTCACGGTCATGCCTTCGACGCCGACGTTGGTCAGGGCTTCCTTCACGGCTTCAAGTTTGAAGGGCTTGATGATGGCGGTAATGAGTTTCATAGGGAGTGAAGTTGTGGGGCGAGTCTTCCCAGGATTGACCTTTCCGCAAGCCTAGAGGCGCACATCGCCATGAATGCGTAGTGCCGGGCAAGAAATGAACAGCGGCAGCAGCGGCGGTCTATGACCGCCGGGCGGGCGTCGTGGGATTTTCGACAGCGGTCATAGACCGCCGCTACAGGCCTACCCTGACATTGATTACCCTCAGACCAGGTCTTCCTCCACCTTGATGTGGAGATCCTTGAGCTGCTTCGCCGTGACCGGGGTCGGGCTTTGCGCCATGAGATCCTGCGCCTTCTGCGTCTTGGGAAAAGCGATGACGTCGCGGATGCTCGTGGTGCCGCAAAGCAGCGCCACCATGCGGTCGAGGCCGAAGGCGATGCCCCCATGCGGTGGGGCGCCGTAGGTGAACGCTTTCAGCATGTAGCCGAAGCGGCTTTCAACGACGTCAGCCGGGATCTTCAGCACGTCCTCGAAGACCTTTTTTTGCAACGCCGGTTGGTGGATGCGGATCGAGCCGCCACCCAGTTCCATGCCGTTCAATACGACGTCGTAATGCTGGCCGCGGACCGCCTTCGGGTTGCTGTCGAGCAGCGCCACGTCCTCGGCGACCGGCGCCGTGAACGGATGGTGCGTGGCCACGTAGCGCTTGTGCTCCTCGTCGTAGGACATCAGCGGAAAATCGACGACCCAGAGAAAATTCCACTGGTCAGCGCCGATCGTCATCCGACCGCGTTTGGCGAGCAGTTGGGCCGCCTCCAGCCGGGTCCGGCCAAGAATCGCGCAAGCGCGGTCCCAGGGAGCGGCGGCGAAGAAGATGATGTCGCCGTCCGTGATGGCGAGTTTCGCCGTGAGCGCGGCTTTCTCAGATTCGGAGAAAAATTTCACGATGGGCGATTTCCATTCGCCGCCCTCGACCTTGATGAAGGCCAGACCCTTTGCTCCGAGGGATTTCGCGATCTCCTCCAGGGCGCCAATCTCGCCCTGCGTGATGTCCGCGAGGCCCTTGGCGTTGAACGCCTTCACGCAACCGCCGGCCGCAACCGTCGAGGCAAAAACCTTGAAACCCGACGCCTTGAACGTGTCGGATAAATCCACCAGTTCCATCGCGAAGCGCGTGTCGGGCTTGTCGACGCCGTAGCGGTTCATGGCGTCCGAGTAAGCGAGGCGCGGGAACGGGGTCGGCAGATCGTGGTTGAGCACGTCCTTCCAGACCTTCTTCAGCATGCCCTCGAAGAGAGCGTAGATGCCCTCGCGGTCGATGAACGACGCCTCGACGTCGATCTGGGTGAACTCCATCTGGCGGTCGGCACGGAGATCCTCGTCGCGGAAACACCGGGCGATCTGAAAATATTTTTCCACCCCCGCCACCATGAGGATCTGCTTGAACTGCTGCGGCGACTGCGAGAGCGCGTAGAACTGGCCGGCATGAATGCGCGACGGCACGAGGTATTCGCGCGCACCTTCCGGGGTGCTCTTAAACAGTGCGGGCGTCTCGACCTCGATGAATTCCTGGGCGTCGAAGTAGTCGCGCACAGCCTTGGTGGCGCGATGGCGGGTCAGGAGATTCTTGCGCATCTTCGGCCGGCGCAGGTCGAGGTAGCGGTAGGTCAGGCGCAGGTCCTCGTTGACCTTGTCGCCGCCGGCGTCGGTCAGCGGGAACGGCGGGGTGTCGGAAATGTTATGGATCACGAGTTCGCTCGCATCGACCTCCACCTCGCCCGTCGGCAGGTTCTTGTTCATCATGTCCGCCGGGCGCAGTTCGACTTTCCCCGTAATTCCGATGACCGACTCATCCTTGAGGTGAGCGGCCTCGGCGCGGCACTGGGCGTCGAATTTGATCTGCGTCACACCCTGCCGGTCGCGCAGGTCGACAAAGATGATGCCGCCGTGGTCGCGGACGGAGTCGACCCAGCCGGCAAGCGAGACGGTGGCGTTGAGGTCGGACCGGGTGAGCTGGGCGCAGTGATGGGTGCGTTTCATAGGGACAGAGGGTCAAACTAAGCCCAGCGCCCCGCCCCGGAGCAAACAGATTTTGGGTGCCTATGACACGGCCAGCCGGATATTTCACACCATGAGGCGAACGTGAATCACACTGTTTTACCGTAGCCTGCTCCCGGAGTAGCGGGAGCCCGCGCTCCCGCGCCGGGACCCATCGTTTCGTTGCCATGCAAGCGCCAACCTGGCCTGAAATTGCCGGGTCAGGCTGGAGGGCTCGCGTCCCTGCGAGCCGTTACGCTACACCGCCAGCACCAGCTCGGCCTGTGCGCCTCATGCCATCAGCGGCGCACGCTCGTCGAGGCCGCCTTCATCGCCGAGGAGGTGTGCGCAGACGTGCCCCATCGCCATCTCGTTTTCGCGGTGCCCCGGCTCATCCGCGGACGCTTCCGCACCCACCACCGCTGGCTCGGCGAACTCGCGCTGGCCGCCCGCGACGCCATCTCCGCCTGGCTCCGCGACCGCACCGCTTGCCCGAGCGGGCAACCGGGCCTGATCGTCGGTAAGCTAAAGACGTCAGGTCTTGACTCTTGACAAGCCGCCGAACAGGAACGAAATCTCGGCCATGGCCAGACCATTGCGGATCGAATATGCCGGGGCCTGCTATCATGCGATCAACCGGGGAAACTACCGGAAGAACCTGTTTCTGGCGAAAGGCGCGGCGGAGGCGTTTGTACGAACGCTGGGGGAGGCGGCGACGCAGTATGGCTGGCGGGTCCATGCCTATGTGGTGATGAGCAATCATTTTCATCTGGCGGTGGAACTCACGGAGCCGAACCTGAGCGCGGGAATGAAGTGGCTGCAGGGAACGTGGATCCGGCGCTACAATGGCTTGCGCGGACTGATTGGCCGGCCGTTCCAAGGGCGCTACAAAGCGGTGCTCCTGGAACCGGGTCCGGCGCTCGGACAGGTCTGCCACTACATCCACCTCAATCCGGTGCGGGCGGGAGTGGTAGCACCCGAGAAGGCGGAGGAGTATCCGTGGAGCAGTCTGCCGGTTTGGACCAACCAAGCACGGCCGGCATGGTTGGAGGCATCCGTGGTGCTGGGAGCGGCGGGAGGACTACCGGACACCAAGGCGGGTTGGAAAAAATATCTGGATTACCTCGAATTCCTGGCCACCGATGCCGGGAAGAAAAAAGAATTGGTGGCGGCCCGATTGAGCCGCGGCTGGTGCGTGGGTGGACGTGAATTCAAAGCCGATATGAGAAGGGAGATGGCCGCCAAGAACGCCGAATTGGAACGATTTGCCGGACTGGAGCCGGAGGCGGTAAAGGCAGAGCGGATAGAACTTTGGGAAGAGCGGCTGTTGGCCCTGGCCAAGGCTGCGAAGATCAAGCTGGCCGCACTCCCCGCCCGGAAATCACATCCAGACAAAACGTTATTGGCAGCCGCGCTCAAACAGAGCACCTCAGTGTCCAATGGCTGGCTGAGCGAACGCCTGCAAATGGGACGTCCGGCTTCCGCCAGCCAGTTCGCCCGGCGGTGGCTTCTCACGACCGCTGGCCGGAAGGCCACCCAGCAACTTTTGTCAAAAGTCAAGACCTGACGTCTTTAGATTACTGACGTCTTTAGATTATCCCTGACGTCTTTAGATTCCCCTCCGGCGGTCCGTTTACTTCGCCAGTTCGTAGAGGTATTCGACATACGACAGCACCGCGCCGTCGTAGCCCTGGACCTTCGGGTTGGCCGACTCGATGAGCAGGTATTCGTCGGGCGCGTGCTGCCCGCCGCCGTTGCCGAGGCCGAAGTGGCCGGCCGCGAGCGAAAGCGGCGGCTGGGTGAAGATGTAGCCGGGATACGAGCCCGCGAGCCAGGGCCAGATCACCGGGTCGAGGCCGTCGCGCTTCAGCACCGCGACCTGGGCCTGAATCAAAGGGGTGTCGAGTTTGGTGCGCGTCGGGTCGTAGCCGCCGGTCTTGTTCACCTCAATGTCGCCGTAGCCGCGCTTCGCCAGGTGCGCCTTCAACTGGGCCAGCGCCAGGTCGGCGGTCTGGCCGGGCACGAGCCGCACATCGAGCTTGGCCGAAGCCCGGTGCGGCAGGATCGTCTTGCCGCCCGGTCCGGTGTAACCGCCGTAGATGCCCTCGATGTTGACGGTCGGCATCGCCTCCAGCCGCTCAAGCGCCGCCAGAAACGGCAGGTCGTCGATCCACTTCAGCGCGCCGGAAACGACCTTGTATTGCTGCTCGGTGAGTTTTTTTGCCGCGGCGGCGATCATCGCCTTGTCCGCGGCACCCAGCGGCGGCACATTGTCCATGAAACCGTCGATCGCGGGCGTGTTGCCGTCAGGCGTGACGAGCGTGCCGAGCGCCGACACCAGCCGCCAGACCGGGCTGTCGACCATCGCCTTGAAGGAGGAATGCGTGTCTCGCATCGGCCCGCGGCCCCAAGTCAGCGAGTCGGCCGTGAGTTCGCACTCGATCATGCCCTTCGCGCCCAGGTTAACGGTGACATTGCCGTCGAGGCTCTGGGTCAAGTGCGGCAGAAACAGGCCGACGCACCTGGAGAGCGCGGCCGACACCTCGGGCTTACGGACAATCTGCGCAATGTGCGGCGAGCCGATCTCCTCCTCGCCCTCGGCGACAAGGACCAGGTTGACCGGCAGTTTTTTCCCGGCGGTGCGGAAGGCGTCGAGCGCCGCGAGGAAAGCCGACTCGGGTCCCTTCTGGTTCATGGCCCCGCGACCGATCATGACCTTGCCGACGCCGGGTCGGTCGACCAGCGCGGCGTCAAGCGGCGGCGACGTCCACTCCTTCGGGTCATACTGCTTCACATCATACATGAAGTAGACGCCGACCGTCTTCGGCGCCCCCGCGTCAAGGGTGGCGAACACGCCCGGCTTGCCGTCGGTCTCGATCCGCTCCACGTGCTGGAAGCCGACTTCCTTCAGCAGCGAAATCAGATGATCCGCGCCTTCGGGAAACCCGCGATTCTCCGCGGCGATCGAAGGGCGACGGATCCAGTCCTGCAACCGTGTCACCGCGCGGTCGTGATTCTTGGCGATCTCGGCCTTGAGCGCGGCGAAATCCGTGTCCGCCGCCGGCATGCTGCCCATGGCACCCACCGCCAGGGCGGTGGCCAATCTGAAGCGACGAAGTCTCATGTTGGTGATGATGCAGACGCCCCAAGCCGGCGCAACCGCAAAGCCGGGCGGCCGCGGTGCGCTTGACCCGGCAAGGCTGGCAATATCACGCCGCGAACACTCGCTACTGCCGCGTGATGTTTGCTCGACCGCCGCGCAGGACGTATTTCTGAATCTTCCCCGTCGCGGTCTTGGGCAGCTCGGCGAGGAACTTGAAACTCTGCGGCACCTTGATTTCCTATCAGTGGGTAGTAACGAGCAAGAACTGACCTCTGCTACCAAGTCCGCGCCTTGGAAGGTGGCGGTAGCCGTGTTTCTGAAGGAACGGAGCCAAGCGTCGAACCCGTGGCTGGCGCAGCGCCTGAAAATGGGTCGGGCAAAGTATGTCAGCCGACTGGTGACCGCCCAACCGCAACGACCCGAAGTGCTTGCGATGGTCGCCCAGTTTAGGGGGAAATGGGCAACCTGACCACTTCGTTCGGCTCTTCGTTCGGCTTCCCTTGATCCCCGGTCAGATGGGCCCCTTCTACCGACGTCCATGCGCAGCGTTTACCGCAGCGTTTACGGGGCGGCAAAAACGGGCAGGCCTGCCGGGGCTTCGCCTTGGTCCGGCCCCGGGTAAAAAGACACGGACTGATCCACTACCTTGCGGTTGACCGTCACGGGGCCGACCCCCTGCGTTACTTTGGCCTCTATTTTGCCCCCGATATCCTGAACTCCTTCTCGGTTCGCGGTGATATACAGTCCGCCTTTGGCGCTGCCCGCGCCCGTCAGCGACCCCTTGGGGCCGACAAATGCGGTGACGGACCCGGAGAGTTCCACCCCCAGTTCCGCGGAGAGGCTCACGAGCGGCGGACCGAGGGGCACGTCCACCTCGACCGAGACGCTTTTGCAAGATACCTCCACCTCGGCGATCTCGAGATCCACGCTGAGGGACCATTTCGCATCCTCATCGCTGCACTCCTCGCCGCTGCCGTTTTCGCCTTCCTGCACGTCCAAGTCCGCGCCGGGAGTCCCCAAGACGACCATCGGGACCAATTGGTTGATCGCATTCATTTGTTCGAGCTGGCGGGAGAGGCGGATGAACTCACCTTCGGCGATCAGCGCCTTTCGCAGCGCCGGCGCACCGATGTGGCTCAGCATCCCGTGAAGATACTGGCTTTCGATCCCGTAGAGGTCGTCGATCGCCCTCAGGTAGTTGTGCAGCAACGGAGCGAGCGTCGAGATCGCGTGCTGCGCCTTTTCGTCCAACGCCGCGTCGATTTCCCGCCGCGAGTGCTGCGACCCCGCATAGCTGAGGGTAAGCGCCAGCTGCTCGGCCATGGTGGCGTCGATGACCGACTTCGCCCTGGTGAAGTATTCATTGGCGCGGAAGCGGCAGGCGCGCATGGCGCGGACGCCTTCCGGTCCCGATTCCTCCGCCTGGTCGGATCGCTGGTAGATTTGCTGCATGCGCTGCTTGTAGAGCTTGGGCAGCGTGGCGTCTTGGAAGACGGCCTGGGCTGCCATCCACGTTTCGCGGAAGGCGCTCGACTCCTGGTGGTCCTTGGCGATCAGGGGATAAACCGTTTCCACGAACGCGCGAACCTGGTCCGGTGAACCAGGAATCCGCAGCACGCGCAGGTGCCCGGCGCGACCGGAGGTCACATCGAAAAGATCCGCCATCGCCGGAGTGACGCTCTCACCCTCGATCGACGCGTCCGGCAAGCGATCCACGTCGGCCTCTTTGGTCGCGTCGGGGATGGCCTTGACCATTGGGCGAACCCGTCCACGCCAGACGCCCTGCAAGTAGGACTTCCGCGGGTTCTCCTGCAGTTTCGCCTCGACCAAAGCGAGCGTCAGTGACGCCTCCTTCAGGGCGGGAGCGGCTGCGGCCGTCCGCTTGAGCAGCGGGAGCGCGAGGGCGTATTCACCCCGCAACATCAAGGCGTAGCCCTTGAGGTAATCGGCCCGCAATGCCGGCGATGCGCACCACGCGTCATCCCGCGGCAGTCCGATTTTTTCCACCTCGGCAAGGAGGGCGACAGCTTCGTTGGCCTGCCGAAAGGCGAGGGCGGCGGCCGCGAGATTGAGCAAGGCCGCGGGATCCTGCGGCGCCCGATCAGCGACCACAATCAGGCACGCGAGCGCCTTGGCGCCCTGTCCGGTGGCGAAGTAGGCCAAGGCGGCACCATTCGCGCCGGCATCGGACCTGAGTTGGCGCGCGTCCTTGGCCGCGCGGAGAAATTCCCGGCTGTCGTCCTCCGAGAAAAGCTTCCGGAGATTCTCGCGGGCCGCCACGGCGGAGAGCGCGGCGGGCTTGACGCTCCCCGGGAGCCCGCTGTTCAGCTGGAGGAACTCGTCCAGGCTCTCGCTAACATCACTGAGGGAGCGGCAGTCGGCGACCCCCCGGATGTTTTCGGCCGGCGGCGAAAAGTGGGCGGACGAATTCGCCCCGCCTCCCGTCATGACCGGAGTGTGCGCCGCGGTCGTGGCTGCCAGAACCACAAAGAGGCCTACCCGCGCTGCCGCCCGCCACCCTGCCGAATCCGGTTTCATTCCGGTACGATGTCCAAACCGTCGGGCCGGATACAATCCAATTGCCCTTTGGAATAGCAAAAGGGGTGATCATGAAGACCCAGATACAGAAACCCGTGGCTGGCAAAACCAGCTACAGCGTGGAATACAAGCGAGAGGCGTTGGGGTCAGAAGGAAGTGGTCAGGTTGCCCAATTACTCCGGTGAGTGCACGAAAATGCATAACATAGGCCCAAATACACCGACGTTAGGGGGGAAATGGCAACCAGACCACTTTTGGCCACCATACCCAACACCAACCCACA
>JANMVS010000071.1:0-16331 GCA_031392885.1 Verrucomicrobiota bacterium | reverse complement strand
ATCGATTTTTTTAAGAAGATCAATGACACGCATGGGCACCAGACGGGCGACGAGGTGTTGCGCCACGTGGCGAGCTTGCTGGCCGGTCAGATCCGCAACGTCGACCGCGTGGCCCGCTACGGTGGCGAGGAATTCGCCCTGATCATGGTGGAGACAGACCGGCATTCAGCCATCGAGAGCATGAAACGGCTCGGAGTGCTGCTGGCCGAGACCCCTTGCATGGTGAACGATGATCTGACGATTGACGTCACGCTCAGTGCGGGCATCGCGACCAGTTTGGAAGACGCCAGCAGCGCGACCGAATTGGTGGCGGCGGCCGATCAGGCGCTGTACGCGGCCAAGAAGGGCGGGCGGAATCGGATTGTGGCCGTCGACGGTACCACGGTCGTATTCACCGACAAATAATCGGTTGCTCTGCGCGATGGAGATCCCCGGCACCTGCCGAATCATTGAGGATTGCCCAAGCGGAGTGACGCTAGCCCGGATATTTCACACTTGTCGCGAAATTTTGGCGGTGCTCGACGACTACCAGTTGATTCTCAGTCGACACTTTTTGGGTCAGCCTTAATCGGACGGACCAGCCGGCGTGGCCGGCACCATGATCCGCAGGCTGTGCGGTTTCAGGCTGATCTCCAGCCGGGCGGTGGTGGCTCGTGGTTCACCGTCTGTGTGGATCCAACCGGGCTGGCGGCGCTCGATTACAAATTCTGCGCCCGGCAATCGGGTGACGGCCTTGACGTGGTCAAAGGTGTCGGTGCCGAGGCGATACAACATGCCACAAGCCCCGAAAAACCCAACCTGCGGCACGCTCACGAGGTCAAATTGACCGTCATCCATCTTCGCGCCGGGTGCCACCCGGGCGTCGTTGCCGTATTGATCGGAGTTCATCACCGCGAGGGTGAAGGCCCGCAGCTGCGCGGTGCCGCCAGGATGCTGGACGGTGAGGTCCTCAGGTTGATGCGAAAAAAACGAGGGCACGCCAACCCGGAAATAGCCGGTCAGTCCGCGCCGCGTCAGCCGGCTGAAGCGCATGGCGATGTCGGCCTCGAAGCCAAGCCCCATGGTGTTGAAGAATGCAAAGCCATTGACCGTGCCGGTGTCGATGGGCCGCGGTCGGCCGTCGAGGAGGGTGCGAAAAGCGCCGTGATCCGGGCGGCGGATGCCGAGGTGCCGGCCAAGGCCGTTGCCCGAGCCGCAGGGAATGAGTCCGAAAATCGCCGGGGTGCCCACGAGGCCTGTGGCGACTTCGTTCATCGTGCCATCGCCGCCGATGGCGACAACCAGCCCGCAGCCCTCGGCGACGGCCTGCTGCGCCAACTCGGTGGCGTGCTGCGGCCGCTCGGAGGAGACGAGGCTGCCGTCCAACTGGTGCTGCGCGATGAAATCAATCGCCCGGTCGCGCAGATGCGGATTATTCCGGTTGGAGCCGGAGGAGGGATTGAAGATGAACCGGATTTTCACAGGCGACGTTCCTGAAGAAAGCCCCGGATGGCGCTGATTGCACGGATTTTGTTTGGGCCGACTCCATGCAGCCTCGGCCGCAAAACGCGTATTGTCCGAGACGGGAAGAAACCGGGCTGGATTCGATTATTATGCCCCGATGCCGATGGGCGTAGCGGCGGGCGTCCCTGCCTGCCAGGTTTGGCCAACGTTCCTAACCCCACAGGCGCGGAGGCCTGTGGCTACGCGGGAGTACAAGCCGCTCCTACAGCTCGTTCTCGTGCGCTGGTACTTATTGAGCCTTGCACATTAGGCTGACAGCACGCTGCGTGAGGTAGGGCGGAGCGGCCCGCTCCGCCGCGGCGCACCGGGCCGGCGACGAGGGCGAGGCCTCGGCGGCGACGAGTGCGAAGCCTCGGCGGTGCGCCCTACCTGTTAGGCTAACGTGCGAGCCTGCGATAGCAGGTCGGTCCGGCAAACAAGCTTTGCGCCGCGGGGCGGGCGTGGTTGCATGGCCGGCGTGTCCCGCCTCATTTATGTCCTTACCGGCTGCACCGCCGTCGGCAAAACCGAGCTGGCGTTGCGCTGGGCGGAAGCCCGCGGCGCGGAAATCGTCTCGTGCGATTCCCTGCTGTTTTACCGCGGCATGGACCTGGGCACGGCCAAGCCCACCCCGGATGAATTCCGTCGCGTGCCGCATCACCTGATTGATGTCTGCGCGGTCACCGAGCCAATGGATGTAACGGATTATATTACAAAGGCCCGGCGGGCCGTGGCGGAGATTTTTGCCCGGGGAAAACCAGTGCTCGTCACGGGGGGCAGTGGTTTTTATCTCAAGGCCTTCTTCGCGCCCGTGGCCGATGAAATCCTGGTGCCGGACGAACTGCGCGTCGCGCTGCGGCAGCGGTTGGCCACGCAGGGGCTGGCGGCATTGGTGGAGGAATTGCGCCAGTTGAATCCGGCGGGTCTGGGTGCGCTGGACACGCAGAACCCGCGCCGCGTGTTGCGTGCGCTCGAGCGCTGCCGGGCGTCGGGGCGAACCCTGGTGGTCCTCCAGGCGGAGTTTGCCGCGCAGCCGGCGCCGTTTGCCGATTGCTTGGTGCAGCTTTGCGAAGTGGTGCGGGGAAAGGAGGAAATAGACCAGCGCATCGCTCAGCGCGTCGCGGCGATGCTGGAGGCGGGCTTGGTGGCAGAGGTGCGCGGATTAGTGGCGGAGGGGCTGAAGGATAATCCCAGTGCGGCGAAGGCCATCGGTTATCGGGAGACGATCGATTTTATCGAGGGGCGTCTGCCGGCAATCGAACTAGCCGGAGTCATCACGCAGCACACCCGGGCGCTGGTGAAGAAGCAGCGCACGTGGTTCAAGACCCAGTTACCGTCGCACCGGCAACTGGCCGCCGGCTCGGCGCCGCTCGATGAGTTGTTTTTGTGAGAGGGGATGATCCCAGGTCGCCTCCGGTCGATCTACCCAGGGTCGCGGCAGACCTCTGGGCCGGCCAAGCCAGAGCACCAAACCCAGCAGGCAGGGACGCCCTGCTACGCCATCAGACTCAATTCGTAAAGTAACCGGCTTAAGCCTCCGGAACACGGTCGCGGGGGGCGCGGCGTAGGAGCAGGGTCAGAACAAGGGAGAAGAGGCCTCCTCTCACCGTCATGCCGGCGAGGGTGGGGGTGAGGAGTCCGCGGGGACTGTTCATCCAACGGAAGGAGACGATCTCGGCGCGGATGGCGGGTTCCGACATCCCCTGGGCGCGGAACTGGTTGACCTTCCAATCGAGGGCGGCATCCATCCAGCCGGGGTTGATGAACTGGTTATAGGCCAGCAAAAAACCGTAGACCATGAGGGCCGCGACCAACGACGCATAGAGCCCCGCCCCAACGCCCCACCCGAGGGAGAGTCCGCCGTTGGCCACGTCGTCGCGCCGGCCTTTCAGCAACAGGAAAAGGGTGGTGAGCGGGATGGCGCTGGAGAAATAGCCGCTGTATTCGCCAAGGCCGGGGCGGGTGGTATGGAAATCGAGGGAAAATTCGACCAGGATCCAGAGGCAAACGCCGCCGCCCGTAATCAGTCCGTATCTAAGGGCAGGGCTCACGTCGCCGGCGTTTCACGCCGCAGTCGCAGGAAGATGATGACATGGGTGGAGATGATGAGGGGCACCAGAAATGTCGGCAGCAGGCAACGGCAGGTGCTGCTCAGGGTTTTCCCGGATTGCTCTGGCCGGCCTTGAGCTGCCGCAGGATCAGGTCCTCCGTGGGGGATGTTTTTCCCGGTGTCGCCGGGGGCGGCAGGATCAGACCCGTGATGCCCGCCTGGGCTTGCGCGATGAGCTGGCGCGCGGCGTCGACGTTGCGGCCCGCTGGAAAGCGCGTGAGATATTGGTTCCAGATTTCAATGGCCCGGCCGGGTTGCTTGAGATCCTCCAGATAGAGTCCGCCCTGGTTGAACAGACTGAACTCATGCGCCGGATTCATCTTTTGCGCGCGGTTGTATTGGGTGAGGGCATCGTCGGTCCGGCCCGCGAAACGGTAAGCATTGCCGAGGTCGGTGCGAATATCGGCGTCGTCGTTGCCCTGTTTAAGGGCGGACTCGTAAGCGCGGATGGCCTGCGACCAGTTCTGGTGGTCGTAATAGAAATTGCCGAGCGTGCGATCAGCCTGGGCGGGGGGTTGACCGGCGGTCAGTTCCGGCGTGGGCAGGTGGGTGGTGGGGTCCGGGTTGCCCAGCGGCGTTGAGTTGGTGGCGTTGACGGGCCGCAAATTCGGCAACAGGGCGAGGTAGGTGATGGTCGCTCCGATCAGCAGGCCAAGCAGACCGATGGTGACAAAGGGCAGCCAGAAGGAGGGCGTCGGCTGACTGGTCGGGGCGGGCGGGTGAATTTTGGTCATGGAAGGCGGGTGGGAAGAACATAGAGGCGGGCAGACCGCATTTGACAACGCGTCATTCTGGTTGGTCGTGACATAGATTACTCCAGTCCGGGCAGCTGGGGGCGGGACGCCCCGGTCGCTCATGGGGGCAATGGCCCCGGCTCCAGCCCGAAAGAAAATCATTCGACGATCAACGCGCCGTGCGCGGGAGCCAGCTGGGCGGTAAAGTGGCGCAGCAATTCCGGTGCCTGGACCAGCTTCACACCGCGGATCCGGTGTTTCAGGCCGTTAACGTGCAGGAGCACCTCGGCGAGATAATCCACGTGGCTTTGCGTGTAGACGCGACGCGGGAAGGCGAGGCGGACGAGTTCCATTGCCGCAGGCTTCTCGGTCCCGTCCGGTTGACGGCCAAACATCACGGAGCCGATTTCAACCGAGCGCACCCCGCCTTCAAGGTAGAGCACAAGTGACAGCGCCCACGCCGGAAACTCGGCCGGGGGAATGTGCGGCAACATGGCCTTGGCGTCGATGTAGATGGCGTGACCGCCGGGCGGTTGCACGATCGGCACGCCGGCGGCGGTGAGTTTGTCGCCAAGGTAGGCGACGGAGCGGATGCGGTAACGCAGGTAATCCTCGTCGAGCACCTCCTTGATGCCGATCGCGAGCGCCTCGAGGTCGTAGCCGGCGAGGCCGCCGTAAGTGGGAAACCCCTCCGTGAGGATCAGGTTGTTGCGGCACTTGGCGGCGAGGGTGGCGTCGTTGAGGGCGAGGAAGCCGCCCATGTTGACGAGGCCGTCCTTCTTGGCCGACATGGTGCAACCGTCCGCATAACCAAACATCTCGCGGGCGATGGCGGCCGGCGTGCGGTCGCCCTGACCGGGCTCGCGCTGCTTGATGAACCAGGCGTTTTCGGCGAAGCGGCAGGCGTCGAGCAGCAGCGGTACACCGTGTTTTTTGCAAATCGCACTGGCGGTGCGGATGTTCTCCAGGCTGACCGGCTGGCCGCCGCCGGAGTTGTTCGTGACGGTGATCATCGCGAACGGCACGCGGCCGGCGTGTGCGACCAGGCAGCGCTCAAGCGCGCCGAGGTCGATGTTGCCCTTGAACGGGGCGAGGAGCGACGGTTGCGTGGCCTCGGCGCAACGCAGGTCGAGCGCGGTGACGCCGAGGGCCTCCAGGTTGGCGCGCGTGGTGTCGAAGTGCGTGTTGTTCGGCACGATGTCGCCGGCCCGGCAGGCGCTGGTGAACAATATGCGCTCGGCGGCGCGGCCTTGGTGGGCGGGAATGATGTGGGTGAAGCCCGTGACCTCGCGGACGGCGGACTCGAAGCGGAAAAACGAACGGGCCCCGGCGTAGGACTCGTCGCCCTGCATCATCCCGGCCCACTGCGCGGCGGACATGGCCCCGGTGCCGGAGTCGGTGAGCAGATCAATGATGACATCCTCGGCCTTGAGCAAAAACAGATTGTGCGCGGCCAGTTGCAGCGCGGTAACGCGCTGTGCGCGCGTGGTGAAGCGGATGGGCTCGACCGTCTTGATCCGGAATGGCTCGATGATGGTCTGGAAGGACATGGGACAACATGAAAAAACCCCTGCCGCCGGAGGGCGACAAGGGTTTTATCTTAAGCCGAAAGGAGTAAGTCGAAGGGCCTCAGGGCAGCGCAATCCCGTAACGCTGCAAGGAACTGCCCTCAATGCGGTGCAGGGCGGCAATCGCGGTGCGGAGCGTGACCTTGGCCTGCAGTTCGTTCACCCGGGCCGTATCGAGGTCGGACTGGGCCTGCAGCACCCGGTAGGAGGTGGAGAGGCCGGCGTCGAAGCGGGCCTTCTCAAGCTCATATTGCTTGAGGCTGAGCCCGGAGGAGAGTGTGGCGATCTTGACGCTTTCCACGTTGGTCTCGACGGAGCGCACGGCACTGCGGACTTGCACCTCGATGTTTTGCTCGATCTGGCGCAGGCGAATCTCCTCGCGGCTAAGGGTAGCCAGACTCTGACGGTAACGGGCCTTGTCCGACTTCTGGCCCCAAGGATAGCTGAAGGAAAAATCGACCTGCCACGAGTGGTTCTGCTGATCGAGGGCGTCGCCGAAAGCGTCGGTCCCGCTGCCGTTCCGCCCGCTCAGCCCGAGAGCGGCGCCGACACTGAGGTCGGGCTTGGTCGAATCTTTGGCCACGACGAGGTCAAGCTTGAGCTGCTCAATCGCGGCTTGGGATGAGAGGTAGTCCGGCTGGCTTTGCTTGGCCATCTGGAAGGAGGAAGCCAAGATCGGGGTGGCCTCGCCGATATTCGTGAAGAGCACCGAGCCGACGGCGCCGTCGAGTTCAAACTGGCCGATGAGAGCGAGGAGGGCGTCCTGCCGGTCCTTGGCGGCCTGTTCGGCCAGAATGACGTTGCGGCGGGCATTGGCGACGCCGACCTCCGCGGAGAGCACATCCAGGTCGGTGGCGACGCCGGTGTCGCGGCGCACCTTGGCCTCATCGTACAGCCGGGTGGCCAGGGCCAGGGAGGAAACCCGCACGGTCAGTTGTTCGCGGGCGAAGGCCAGATTGTAGTACGCATTCTCGGTGCTTTGAATGACACTCAGGGCAACCGCTTTGAAATCGAGGTTGGCCCGGGACAGGCCGATCTCGGCGCGGTGGAGGTTGGCCTTGTTCACCTCGGTGCTGGAACCGCTGAGCAGGTTCTGGCGGACGGAGAGGGTCAGATCAGCGTTATAGGCCGGATTGAGGGTGGCAATGCTCGGGTTCGTGGCGCTGCGGTCGAGCTTGCTGCTGGCGCTCAGGGTGGTGCCGCTGTAAAGTTGTTGGCTGACGCCGACGCGCAGGTCGGAGCTGGTGGCGGCGGAGGAGGGCGTGGCGCCGAGGGTGCTGCGGCCGTGCGAGCCGCTCACGGTCAGGAGAGGGTCGTAGCTGCCTTGGGCGAGATCAATGCTGTTCTTGGCAATCTGCGGATTGAAACGGCCGATCTCGAGGTCAAAATTCTTTTGCAGGGCGCGGGCGATGCAGGTCTCGAGCGTAAGTTCCGCTGGTGGGGGCGGCGGCGGGACATCCCCAATGAGGCTTTGGGCCGGGCGGGTGAAACTGGCCGGGGCCGGCGAGGGTGCATTGTCCTGGGCCCCGGCGCCGGAGCAGGAAAACAAGGCCACCAGCAGCGGGGCGGAAAAACGGCGAAGGGTCATGGTCATGGGAAAAGTGATCGGGGAACAGGGCAAGAACACGCGAATGTAGCGAAAGTTTAAGCTTTTGTGAACAGGGAGGCAAGGCGGCGGTTTCGGAAAATGAAATGCCACCGCGTTTGGCGGTGGCAGTGACCTGATGGGTGGGCGGTTTTGGAACAGGATGGACGGCGCCGCCAGGCCCCTGGGATCTACCTCAGGGCGTGGCGGGAGCCGACTTCTTTAATTCTTTCTCCACCAGTCCACCGAGATAAGAGTTTTCGTTCGTGCCGGCGGTATAAAGCATGAGTTGCTTCTGGAGTTCGACATACCGTGGGTTTGACGGGTTGAGGTCGGGGAGCTTCTTTTCCTGGGCGAAGACCAGGAAACCCTGGTCGCCGGTGGCCATCATGGCAGAGACTTCACCCGGGGAGAGACCCGCGAGGGAGCTCAGCGCGGAGTAGGGCAGATCCTTGGGCGGATCGCGCAAGGTGAAATTCGCATAGCTCTTCACAGTGAGCTTCTCCGTCGTGGCGACGGTGGCAAAATTAGTGGCGCCGGACTGGGCGGCGGCCTGGAGTTGGGCGCGGAGGGTCCGGCCCCGTTCACTGAAGAGCTTGCGCTTTTCGCTTTCCTTATAGTCGGTGGCGACGCGCTCGCGCACCTCGGTGAAGGTCGGCTTGTAGCCCGGCAGGCTGTCGTTCCAGAGGAGGACGACAAAGCTGTTTTTCGTGGGCAGCGGGTCGGAGAAAAAACGATCTTTGGCGAGGCGGGAGATCGGCTCGGCGTAGCTGGCAAGCCAAGGGAGGTCGGCCGGCGGCAGATCAGGGGAGAAAGGGGCGATGGCCACGGCGGGCCGGCGTTGGGCGGCGAGGAAGGCGGTCAGCTCGGGCGAATTGGCAGCGAGCTTCTGCTCAAAGAGCGCAACGGTGAAATCGTTCGCGGCCTTCGAGGCAAGGCGGCCAGCGGCGGCATTCTTCAACGCGGCCTCGACCTGGGTGCGAACCTTGGGGAAATTATCAACGGGGCCGGCCGCGGGGGTGGGGCCGTTCGCCAAGGCCAAGGCTGGGGCAACGGCGGAGTCCTTCTTGTCGGCATCGGGGGGCACGGGGAAGCTGGCGATATTGGCGGAATAATAAGCGCGCAGATCGGCTTCGGTCGGGCCGTTCGGCGGCATGAAATCCTCGGACTTGAATTCCACGTAGCTGAGGCGCGGCCGGGCGGGCACTTCGTAGCGGAAGGAGTTTTCGTCGTGGAATTTTTTCAGCAGCTCGTCGGTGACGGTGAGGGCGGGGCTGAACGCAGCGTAGTCGAGGGTGGCGACCTGCACGGTCCAGCTCGAATCGGCGCGGATCAGCTGCTGTTGGACATCAGGCGGCAGCACGTAGCCCGGGCCGCCGACGAGCTTGCTGAGTTGCTCGAGGCGGGTGTCGTCGCGGAGGACGCGGTTGACATCGGCGGTGGTGAAGGCAGAGCCGCTCTTCAGGGAATCGCCGAAGGCGGTGTAGCGTTTCTGGTCAAACTGGCCGGACTGATCCAGGAAGGCACGGAGGGTGAGCACGTATTTGGCGACCTGGTCAGCCGTGGGCGTGGGCAGGTGGATTTCATCGGCGATAGCGCGGCCGGCGACCCGTTGGAGGGCGAATTGCTGGAGCTGGGCGCCCTCGAGGGCGTTGTAGCCGGCCTTGAGTTGGGCGCTCAGGTTGCCGTCGGTCATGACGCGGCGGGCTTCTTCCTCATTGCCGAGGTTGACCCCGAAAAACATCTGTTCCTTTATCTTGTTGCCGGCCTTGCCGATGCCGGGGGCGGCGCCAATGGTGAACACGAAGGGAATCGTGATGGCGAACAGGAGGAACAGGAACACCAGCTTGGTGTGTCGCTGAAAGGTGCGTTGAATCCAGGTGATCATTGAGGGAAAGCGGCCCACCGTAGAAATGGTCCGCCCGCTGTCAACAGGGGAAGCGGCCCCGGCCCGGGGGCCGGCCCAGCGGGCCCACCGGTACGCGGACTGGCTGCCGAGCCCGGCGGGCGTTCGCCAACGCCCCGGCGGTCCGGCTGGGCCGCCGGAACCACCTACTTCGGCTCGTAGCGGTAGTCAGCAAAACCTTTGCTGATCGCCCAATGGATGAGCTTTTCCGTGCTGTGCAGGTCGAGTTTGCCGAGGATGTTCTGGCGATGGGTGCGAACCGTGGCGGGACTGAGCTGGGTGCGCGCGGCGATCCGCTCATTGGTCCAACCGTAGCCAAACAACGGCACCAGTTCGGTTTCCCTCGGGGAAAGGATCTTGGTGAAGTGCCCGGGCTCGGCCCGGACGGCGGCCAGTGCCGCGCGCACGGGCGCCGAAAAATACTTCTGGCCGGCCTGCACCGCCCGGATCGCGGCGATCAATTCGGTGCTGCTGGTATCGGACTTCAGCAACAGACCGTACGCCTCGCTGCGCTGCACCCGCAAGAGCACCTGGTCCGGGGCGGAAGCGGTGAGAACCAAAATGCGGGGTCGTGGGGACAGCCGGTTAAGTTCTTCCATCACACTGAAGCCGCTGATGTCCGGCAGGCCCAGGTCGAGCAGGACGATCTCAGGCTGGCGCTCGCGGGTCAGACGGATGCCGGAAGCGCCGTCGCCGGCCTCGATAACTGCGGCCCGGCCATTGGTCGCTTCCTGCAACTGCACGACCAACAGTTCCCGGATCAAGGTGTCGTCGTCGATGCAAAGTATCGTTGGTTGCCGCATGCTGGAGGATTGGTTCCCCGCATCCTACAGCCAGACCGGCGGGGCGGCGGCTGGCAAATGGGCCTGAATTTAGGTGCGGCGCCATCGGGGCTGGACGTAGTGCTCCCGGGCTTGGATCCAGCCCGGATATTACATGGAGCCACGGCGACCTCGCCGTGGTTCGCTCGCAAACCGCAGCGGGGTCGCTGCGGCTCCAATAAATAGATTGTTATCGACTCTCATTCTGAGGGTGAACTATCCGGGCCGGGGCGCTCACTCAACCCGGACTGGTCCCCGGAAACGGCGCGTAAGTCTGGCTGGGTTTCAGGTCGTCGATCAACTGGTCGAGTGTCCGGTCGCCGAGGGCCGCAGGCAGGCAGGCGGCCAGGCGGGTATGGTAAAGGGCCAGGACGGGATCGACGTTGTCGAGCAGGCCGCCGCTGGGAGCCTCGCCGTAGTGCTCAAACGACTCGCGGAAATTCAGGAGCGTGACCTTGTTGAGCGGCCGGGCGGGCTGGTAACGGTGGTCGGTGGGATCAGCCCCGTCGCCGGGCGGGAGTTCGGTGATGAGTTGGAGGTCGCAGAGTCGGTTCAGGCTTTCGTTCAGAATCTGGGAGGGGATGCGGATGAGGTGGGAGAGTTCGGTGACGGAATGGGCCGGGGCGCAGTCCTTGAAGCGGCGGGCGACCAGCAGCAGGACGAGCAGCGACATGCTTTCGCGCGTAGCGTGGTTGAGGCTGTGCCAGGCGGTTTGGCTGCTGCGGTAGTGCACATTTTGCACCGCATAGGTGATCTGTCCGCCGACCAGCACGAACAACCAGAAGACATAGAGTCCGAGCATCAGGATGGGCAGGATCCCCACCGTGCCATAAAGGCGGTTCGTGGTGACGACATTGCGAAAATACAGGAACGCCAGGTAATTGTTGAGAAACAGCAGGAACGTGACCACCACTGCGCCGATGAAGGCCGCCCACCACTTTACGCGGGTATTGGGAATCAAGCGGTAGAAAATCGTGAGGATCACAATCAGCAATAACGCCGAGGTGGAGCGCAGCAGCAGGGTATAGATGGGCGCCAACTCCTGGCGGAAAGGCAGCTTGGCGATGAAGACGGTCAGGAAAGTCCCGGCGGAAAACAGCGTGAGGGAGGTGAAGAAGACCAACGCGCCGACCGTGATGACCGCCCAGTAATAGATGATCCGCGTGAGCCAGTTCCGACCGCGGCGGACGCCCCAGATATCGTTGAAGGTCTTTTCCACACTGGTGAAGAGCAACACCACGATGACCAGCAGCGCGAGCAAGCCCACGATGCCGGCGGTACCCGAACCGGCGCGGCTGTTGGCGATGAAATTACTGATCAGTTTCACCATCTCGGGATCCGCCCGGGAACGGTCCGGGGGGGCACCGGCGACCGCCCCGGCGGCCGGCGGTCCGGCCGACGCGGACGAACCCGGTGCTTCCGCGTCCGCCAGGGCCTTCTGGTATTGGACGACCTGCGGTGCGATGAAACTAATGACATCGTTCACGCCTTTGGCGGCGAGGACGGGGTCGCGGTCGCCGAGGGCAAAGCCGGAAATCAGAACGGCGATCGCCGCGAGTGGGCCGAGGCCGAGCAGTGAACTGTAGCTCAACGCCGCGGCCCGGGCGGCAACCTTGAGTTCCTGCAGACCCGACAGGGTGATGGAGGCGATCCGCAGCAGGGCCAGTAATCGGCTCCGCAGATTTTTCTCCCGGGTCAGACCGGCGGTCCAGATATCATGGGTCCAAAGCCGGCGAAAACGGAGCAGGAGCGAGGACAAGGGCATGGGCGGAACCAGCCGGCCGGCCCGGCCTTAAGAATACGACATGGTGGCGAGCATCACCATGCCGCCGAGGCCCAACAGTGCGGCGACCGCCAGGGGAATGTAGCTCAGGAAGATCGTGCAGAAATACAATCCCGCGGAACCGGCGGCGACGGCGAGCATCGGCGTGAGCTGACCCTGGGTCATGAACAGAAAACCAAGGAAACCCAGGCCGAAGGCCGCGCGAAAACGGATGAAGGGATAAAAGCTGATGACGCCCAGCAGGAGCATCAGTCCAAGGAAGGCGTCCAACACGCCAAGGAAGACAAACGGCCGCTCCAGGAGTTTGGGCATGTCCATGGCGATCAGGGCGTCAATCCCGGGTAGAATGAGGGCGGCGGCGCTGAGCAGGCAGATGAGGGCGGCGGCGCGCGTGCCCCAGACCGAGGCGGCCATCATCATTTCGGACTTATCCTTCTTACCCTTGGTTTCGTCCGTCTTGCCTTCGGCGGCCGCGAGAAAATCCTGCACCGTAATGGGCGGGGCGCTCCCGCTCTGTTCTTCGTTGACGACCTTGAATTCCTTCTGCTTGAACCCCATTTTCTTCTTCTCGGGCCAGAGCGCGGCTTTCAACTCGGCATTGCTGCCAATGGTCAGCCACTGTTCGGTGGCGTTGTCATAGTAATACGTTTCCAACGTCACCACCTTGCTGGCGTCGTCGGATTCGACCAGGGAGGTTAATTGTTCTCTGGTAAACGGACCGCGCGCATCGGTGTCGTTGATGCCGCGGATGAAGTATTCGGGACCGGAAGATTCTGTGGAGCCACTCGACATTGTGCCGCCATGTTGCCGGTCGGGGGGGTGGCGGCAAGAGCGAATTGGATGGCCCCGCCGTTGCTGGCTGCTGCCCGCCCGGTGTTTGTCCGGGCCCGTCGCCCGGCAAATTACATCCGCTCCAGATCGGTGCGCAGACCGAGCAGGTGGAGGCCGGCCTCCAGCACCGTGAGCGTCCGGTGGCAGAGCAGCAACCGGCGCGCGCGCACGGCGGCGTCATCGCCGATGACCTTGTCGGCGGCGTAGAACGAACTGTAGTCGCCGGCGAGTTCGTAGAGGTAAAGGCTGAGGAAGTGCGGGCGGAGCGTGTTGGTGGCGAGGGCCACGGCGTCGGAGAATTTAACCAGCTTGCGGGCGAGGGCGATCTCCTGCGGGGTCGCGGGGGCCGTCGCGCCGCCGACCGGCGGCTGGGCGGCGTCCAGCCCGGCCTTGCGGAAAATACTGCGGATGCGCGCAATCGCGTACAGCAGGTAGGCGGCGGTGTTGCCCTCGAGCGAGATCATCCTGTCCCAGACAAACACATAGTCGCTCGAGCGGTTTTGCGAGAGGTCGGCGTATTGCACCGAGGCCACGCCCACGATGTGGGCGATGGCGCGGCGCTCCGCTTCGGGAAAATCCGGGCTGCGCGCGCTCACCAACCGGAAGGCGCGCTCCTGCGCCTCGTCGAGCAGGGCCTTGAGGCGGATGATGCCGCCGTCGCGGGTCTTCAGCGCCTTGCCATCCTCGCCGGTCACGGCGCCAAAGGTGACGTGGTGCAACTCCGGTTGCCGGTAGTTTTTGGCCGCGAACCATTTTCTGACCGTGAGGTAAAGTTGCTCGAAGTGGTCCGCCTGGCGGAAGTCGGTGACGATGATGAGACCGTCGACCCTGAAGTGCTCCGCGCGGTAGAGCGCCGTGGCCAGATCACTGGTGGCGTAGTTGGCCGCGCCGTCTTTTTTCCGGATGAGAAAGGGCTGCTTGGCGTAACGCGGGTGCTCCGGATGAAAGACCACCAGGGCGCCTTCGCTCTCCTGCGCCAGACCGGTTTCGGTGAGCTCACGGTAGACGCGCTCGACCTTGTCGTTGTAAAAACTCTCGCCCAGCATGACGTCGAAACGGATGCCAAGCCGGTCGTAAATCTGCTGGAAGGCGGCGAGCGAGACGTCGTTGATCTCTTTCCAGATGGCGAGGCTGCCGGCGTTCCCGCTCTGCAGTTTGACGAGTTCCTGCTGCGCTTCGGTGAGGATGGCCGCGTCAGCCTCGGCCGCGCTGTTGCCGAGTTTATACAGACGTTCGAATTCCTCCAACGGCTCGGTGGCGAGCGCGGCGGGATCGAGGTGGCGCTGATAGGCCCAGATGAGTTTGCCGAACTGCGTGCCCCAGTCGCCAATGTGGTTGTCGCGAATCACCTTGGCGCCGGAGAACACCAGCAACCGGCCGATGGACTCGCCGATGACGGCCGAACGCAGATGCCCGACGTGCATTTGCTTCGCGGTGTTGGGGGAGGAATAATCCACGATCCAAGTCTGACCCTGGCGGGCGCTGGCGGCGCCGGAATGCAGGTGCTGCTCGGAATCGTAGGTCTGCAGCCAGCCGAGCAGGGCGGCAGGCTTCAGCCGGAAATTGATGAAGCCGGGCCCGGCCAGGGTGAGGTCAAAATCAGCCGAGAGCTCACCGAGTTGGTCGACGAATTGCTGGGCCAGGGCGCGCGGGTTTTGTTTCTCTCGTTGGGCGAAGGCGAGGGCTCCGTTGGCCTGGTAATCGCCGTGGGTGGGATCGGCCACCCGCACCTCGGACTGAAAGCCCCGCTCCGCCAAACCGAGTCTGGCGGCAGCCGCGCGGATGGCCGCATCGAGATGACTGGCGATGTTGAACGGAAGGTCCATTGGCTGATTGAGGAATTGCGCTTGGCTTTGAGCAAGAAGGATTTTGGCGGGTAGGACTGGCGAATTTGCGATTGCTGTCGTGGGGCGCGGCGGACGTAAGATTATCCGGACATAGGCCTATTTTAGTCTCGACAAAATCAGCAAAACTCTTTGCCTTCACGAGCTTTGCGCCGCAGAGCGCCACCCTCTGCAACACAGTGACTTCCATGAGAAAACGTCCCATTCCCACGCGTCGGTTCATCAAACCGTCGTTTACTTCCTTGATTGAGAAGAAACGCGACGGTCAGGAATTTTCACAGGAGGAAATCCGCTATATCATCGATTCCACGCTGGATGGCGAGATGCCCAAGCACCAGCAATCGGCGCTCCTGATGGCGATCTACTTCGCCAATATGTCCGCCCAGGAAACGGCCATCCTGACCGAGGAAATGATGCTTTCCGGCGAGGTCATCGACCTGTCCCACATCGCGAAGCCGAAAATCGACAAATACTCGACCGGCGGCGTCGGTGACAAGACCGCGCTCGTCCTCGCCCCGCTTGCGATGGCCAGCGGCGTTGTCGTCCCGATGATGTGCGGTGTCGAACAGGAATATGTCATCACGACGCTGGATAAACTTTCCGCGGTTCCCGGCTTCAAGAGCCATATGACGATTCCCCATTTCGTCGAACAGCTCGCCCGCGTGGGCGGCGCGATCGCCGAGCAGAGCCCCGAGCTCGCCCCGGCCGACCAGATTTTCTACAACCTCCGCCTCGAGACCGGCACGATCCCGAGCCTCCCGCTCATCACCGGCAGTGTGCTTTCCAAGAAGCTCGCCGAAGGGGCCGAGGGCCTCGTCATCGATGTGAAGTGGGGCAATGGTTCCTTCATCAAGGATCTCGAGCAGGCCAAGCAACTCGCCCGTTCCATGACCCGCGTCGGCCGCTCCATGAAGCGCCGCTGCGTCGCACTCGTCACCGACATGAACCAGCCGCTCGGCGATACGGTCGGCACCGCGCTCGAGATCAAGGAAGCCATCGCGCTCCTGAAGGGTGAGGGTCCGGCGGACATGAAGGAACTCGTGCTCAAGTTGGGCATGGAGATCGTCCGCCTCGCCGGCGTCGCCGGTTCCACGCTGTCCGCCAAGCAAACGGTCCAGCGCCACCTCACCGACGGTTCGGCCCTCGAGAAGTTCAAGGACATGATCAAGGCGCAGGGCGGCGACATTTCCTTCATCGACCACCCGGAGAAATTCCCGACGGCTCATCACATCCGGAAGCTGCCCGCCCCGAAGCGCGGCTATGTGCACACGATCAACGCGGCGATGATCGCCCGCGGCGTCCATCTGCTGGGCGCGGGCAAGGAGCATGCCCACGACAAGATCGATCACTCGGTGGGCGTTTCCGAAATCCGCAAGGTCGGCACGCAGGTCAAGCAGGGCGAGCCGCTGATGATGATTCACTACAACGACGAGGCGAAGCTCGAGCAAGCGCTGGAATACTTCAAGAACGCCTATCGGCTCGCGCCGAAGCGTCCGACACCTCCGCCGCTCATCGTCGAGCGCGTGGCGTAAGGTTGGTCAGCGCCATCAATTCAGCCCCGGCCTTACCGCCGGGGCTTTTTTATTCGTCCTTTGCGGGATTGCCGCTTTGCGTGGGGTGACGATGTCCGACGAATTTCCCGATGAGGAAACCCCCGACAAGGATCC
>JANMVS010000063.1:0-2763 GCA_031392885.1 Verrucomicrobiota bacterium | reverse complement strand
AAACCCCATCCCCGCGAGCCCTGAGTGCTTCGCTGCTCTGTCCTCAATCCAGTTTCCTATCAGCCCCCGCCCCAAAATCGGATTTTGGCCGTGACCGGAAGAAACTACCCGCATGCTGCGCAGGAACGTTTTCCAAATGCTGTTTCTTAGGAGTAATTATCGTTGACCGCGCCGGGCGAGGACTTTATACGCGTTGGGTCGCAAGGTTTGCTGACGACGTAACCACCATTCACAAGGAGTGTGTCCCATGAAAAAACTCTCGTTGCTTTCCATGGCGGTGTTGGCCGGCGCGTTGCTTCTGGCGCCCGAGGCCCGGGCCTCAAATGATGAGGCCGAAATCAGGGACTTGCTCGCGCGCTGGGCAAAGGCGTTCCAAGCCAGGGACCTTGACGGAGTCATGGCCGTCTATGCGTCCGGGGATCAACTGGTCGCATACGACATTGTCGCGCCCCTCCAGTGTGCCGGACGGGAGGCCTACCGGAAGAATTACGCGGAATTTTTTGCCGCGTATGAGGGGCCGATTGTATGCGAAATGCGCGACCTGCGCATCGTGGCGGGCCGGGACGTGGCTTTCCTGCATTGCATCGAGCGTATCGGTGGAACGCTGAAGGGCGGCCAGAAGTCCGAAACATGGATACGGGCGACTACTGGTCTGCGGAAAATCAAAAGCAAGTGGCTGTTTGTCCACGACCACATCTCGGTGCCGGTTGATTTTGCCACGGGCACCGCTCTGCTAAACCTCAAGCCGTAGATCCGGGAAAGCGCCCCAGGCGCCGCAGGACTGCACAGCCCCCATGCCCTGCCGGCGGCAAGCCCTTTCCTCGGCTGAAATGATTTAGGAATGGTCACCACGAAACATACCAAAAAAATAAAACCCCATCCCCGCGAGCCCTGAGTGCTTCGCTGCTCTGTCCTAAATCCAGTTTCCTATCAGCCCCCGCCCCAAAATCAGATTTTGGCCGTGACAGAAAGAAACAGGGTCGCACCGGGGCGTAGATCATGCGTGCTGGAGAGCGGTTCTTTCCGCGAGGCAAGCTATACATCGTCCTTACAATGGTGTTTTACTAAGCCCGTCTGTCAGTCTGATGCCGAAGGCCGTGTGTGGTGTCATTGGTGGCGCGTCCGCGCAAGCGGTTCCGACCCCGGTTAGGAGTTTACCGCATCCCTTTTCACCCTTCGGGCCGCCGCGGCGAGTGCCACCAACGCCCATGTCAAAAAAGTCATCCCGCCGTCCGCCCAAGAAGCCAATGATCACGCAGACCGTGATTCATCCCGATGCCGCCGGCATCGATTTAGCCTGCGAAGTGCATTACGTCGCCGTGCCCGCAGACCGCGATCCGCAGCCCGTGCGCAACTTCGGCCCCACGACCGATCAATTGAACGTCATGGCAGACTGGTTACAGAAGTGCGGCATTCGCACCGTGGCGATGGAGGCGACCGGCGTGTATTGGATCCCGCTCTTCGAACTGCTGGAGGCCCGCGGGCTGGAAGTCTGCCTGGTCAACGCCCAGCACGTGCGCCATGTGCCCGGTCGCAAGAGCGATGTGCAGGACTGCCAGTGGTTGCAGTTCCTGCACTCCGTGGGCCTGCTCCACGCTTCGTTCCGGCCGGCGAGCGAGGTCTGCGCCGTCCGCACGCTGTTGCGGCATCGCGACAGCCTGGTGCAGGTGGCCAGCGCGCACTTGTTGCGCCTGCAAAAGGCCCTCGATCAGATGAACGTGCTGCTGCATCGCGCGGTCACCGACATCACGGGCACGACGGGGCTGACCATTCTCGATGCGATCGTCGCGGGCGAACGCGACCCGCAGAAGCTCGCCGCGCATCGCGACCACCGCTGCAAGAAGAGCGTGGCCGAGATCGCCGCCGCACTGAAAGGCGATTGGAAGGTGGAGCAACTGTTCACGCTGCGCCAATCGTTGGCGGCCTGGCGCTTTCACCACCAACTGGCCGACGAATGTCTGCAGGAAGTTCACCGCCTGGCCGCCAAGCTCGCGAGCTGCACGGAGGCGGCGCCGCCCCCACCCACCAAGCGGGGCAGGCAACCAGACGCGGCGGTGCGCACCCTGCTCTTTCAGAAGTTCGGCGTCGATGTCACGGCGGTGGACGGCGTCAACACCCACGTCGGCTACACCTTTCTCACCGAGGTCGGTCCCAACCTGGGCCGCTTTGCCAGCCCCGAGAACTTCGCCTCGTGGCTGGGCCTGTGCCCCAACAACAAAGTCAGCGGCAACCACCAGCTCAGCGTCAGCACCCGGCCGGTCTCCAACCGGCTGGCGACGGCGTTGCGCATGGCGGCGCAATCACTGAACCGCGTCGAGTCACCGCTGGGCGACTGGTTCCGGCGCATGCGCGCGAAGCTCGGTCCGGCCGGGGCCGTCACCGCCGCCGCCCACAAACTGGCGCGGATCCTCTACACCATGATCAAGACCCGCACGGCTTTCGATCCCGCCAAACTCGGCAATCCCGCCCTCATTCGCCAACGCAAGGAGCGCTCCCTGCGCAAGCAGGCGGCCCTCCTCGGCTTCTCGCTCCAACCAGCCAATGCAGGTGCTGTTTCTTAGGAGTAAGGGCTGATTCTGACTCGCCCACGGCCAGGATTCAGGCTGCAATAAAAAATGCACACGAGCCCCAAGTTGATTGCTACTATCACGCTGCTGGCCGCCCTCACGGCATGCGTTGCACCCTACGAGAAGTTCTACACGAAGGTTATCACCCCGGAATACGAGACCTTCCTGCTGCCCTATTCCGGCCACACCGACTATG
>JANMVS010000022.1:0-6705 GCA_031392885.1 Verrucomicrobiota bacterium | reverse complement strand
CCCTGCTGCTGCAGGAGGCGCGTGAAATTACGGACGATGTCGTCGTCGTAGGTGGCGATGATCTTCGGCAGGAACTCGACGACGGTGACCTCGGCGCCGAGGCGTGACCAGACGGAACCGAGTTCGTGGCCGATGGCTCCGCCGCCGACCACCACAAGTTTTTTCGGGACGGCGGGGAAGGCGATGGCGTGATCGCTCGAGACGACGGTCTGGCCGTCGAACTTCATGAACGGCAGTTCGAGGGGTGCGGAGCCGGTGGCGATGACGATATTTTCGGCAGTGAGGCGAACCGGGCCGTTGAGGGCAACGGCCCCGACCTCGATCTCTGTCGGTGAAACAAACCGGGCCGCGCCGGTGAAGACGGTGACCTTGCGGGCCTTGGCGAGCAGCGCGAGGCCGCCGACATTCTTGGCGACGACCTCGTCCTTGCGCTTCAGCAGGGTGGCCAGATCCACCTCGACCGAGCCGAACTTGATGCCGTGGGCGGCGGCATGCGTCTTCGCAAAGGCGACGTGCTCCGAGGAATGAAGCAGGGCTTTGCTGGGAATGCAGCCGACGTTGAGGCAGGTGCCGCCGAGGGTGGCGCGTTTGTCAATGAGCGCGACCTTGAGGCCGAGTTGCGCCGCGCGGAACGCGCACACGTAGCCGCCGGGGCCGGCGCCGATGATGATGAGATCGAATTCAGAGGACATGAGGATGAGTCACCGAGGACACGGAGATCACAGAGAGAAGCGATACAGATTGGGCTCGGTGAAACTCGGTGTCTTCTCCGGGCTCTCGGTGTCGAGAATCAGACGCCGACGAGGAGTCGCGCGGGATCCTCGATCGCCTGCTTGACCTTGACGAGGAAGGCCACCGCTTCCTTGCCGTCGACGAGACGGTGGTCGTAGCTCAGGGCCAGATACATCATCGGGCGGATGACAACCTGACCGTTGACGGCCATGGGACGTTCGTTGATGGCGTGGAGGCCGAGGATGGCGCTCTGCGGGGCGTTGAGGATCGGGGTTGAAAGCATCGAGCCGAAGATGCCGCCGTTGGTGATCGTGAATACCCCCCCCTCGAGGTCGGCGAGGGTGATTTTGCCCTCGCGGGCCTTCTTGGCCACATCCGCGATGGATTTTTCGATGTCGGCCATGCTGAGTGCATCGCATGCGCGGATGACCGGGACCATCAGGCCCTTCTCGGTCGAGACGGCCATACTGATGTCGTAGTAATGATTTTCGATGATGTGATCACCATCGATCTGGGCGTTGATGCCGGGTACGTCCTTGAGCGCCTGCACCACGGCCTTGGTGAAAAAGGACATGAAGCCCAGCTTCACGCCGTTCTTTTTCACGAACCCATCCTGATATTTGGCCCGCAAGGCCATGACGGCGGACATATCGCACTCGTTGAAGGTTGTGAGCATCGCCGCCGCGTGTTGCGCATTGACGAGGCGTTGCGCAATTTTCTGGCGCAGCGGGGTCATTTTCTTCCGAGTCTGGCGGCCATCGGAGGAGGCGGGAGTCGCAGGCAGGTTTGCCGCCGCAGGTGCAGACGACGGCGGGGTCGCCGTCACTCCAGTGGGAGCAGGCACCGCAATCGGCGGTTTGCTGGAGGCCGCCAGCATGTCGCCCTTGGTGACGCGGCCGGCTTTGCCGGAGCCGGTGACGCTGGCGGGATCGAGGCCGGTTTCGGCGGCGAGCCGGCGGACGGCCGGGGATTGCTCGGGGGACTTGTTTGTAGCCAGGCTCGTTGAGCCCGGACCGGGGCCCGCGGCCCCGGCTACATGTTCTGCCGGGGCGGAAGCCGTGACGGTCTCGTCGATGGTGGCCACGACCTGGCCGATTTTCACCTCGGTGCCGGCGCTGACCTTGAAAGTAATCTTACCGGCGGACTCGGCGGTGCCCTCGGAGGTGATTTTGTCCGTCTCAAGTTCGAACAGCGGCTGGTCTTGCTTGACGAGGTCGCCGTCCGCGACGTGCCACTTGGCGAGGACACCGGAGGTGATGGATTCGCCCATCGGGGGGATTTTGACTTCAAGGGCCATGGGAGGGAAAATTTTAGGGTTTAAGAGCGTAGGCTTTAAGTGGTCAGAGACTGAAGGCGCGTTGCAGGAAGGTGGCGAGTTGCAGGCGGTGGAGCGCGAGCAGCCCGACCGCGGGCGAAGCCGCGGCGTCGCGGCCGGCGTAGACCGCCTTGCGCCCAAAGATTTCCTCGAGCTGCGGCGCGAGGAACGACCAGGCGCCCATGTTCTGCGGCTCCTCCTGACACCAGATCAGGCGGGCGTTGCGGCCGTAGGCGTCGGCGATCTGCGCCAGGCGGTCGCGGTGGAGCGGATAGAGCTGCTCGACCCGCACAATGGCCGTGTGCTCCACCTTGTTCCGCTCCCGGTAGTCGCAGAGGTCGTAGTAGACCTTGCCCGAGCAAAGAATGACGCGTTCGGTTTTTTGCGTCGCCGTCGGATCATCGATGATCTCCTGGAAGGAACCCGCGGTGAAGTCGGTGAGCGACGACACGGCGGCCGGGTGGCGCAGCAGCGATTTGGGGGCCATGATGATGAGCGGCTTCTTGAAATCGCGCTTCGTCTGCCGGCGCAGCGCGTGGAAGAGCTGCGCGGGGGTCGTGAGGTTCGCCACCTGGATGTTGTTCTCCGCACACGACTGGAGGAAGCGCTCCAGCCGGGCGGACGAGTGCTCCGGACCCTGGCCCTCATAGCCGTGGGGAAGGAGCAGGGTCAGGCCCGTGCTGCGCTGCCACTTGGACTCGCTGCTGCTGATGAACTGGTCGATGACCACCTGCGCGCCGTTGGCGAAGTCGCCGAATTGCGCCTCCCAGAGGCAAAGCATATCCGGATAATCCAGCGAGTAACCGTAATCGAAGCCCAACACGGCGGCTTCGGAGAGCAGGGAATTGTAGACGCAAAAATGCGGCTGCTGGTCCGTGACGTGGTTGAGCGGGGTATATTTCGCCCCCGTTTCGACGTCGGTGAAGACCGAGTGGCGGTGGGTGAAGGTGCCGCGCTCGCAGTCCTGGCCGCTCAACCGGATGGGCAGGCCATCCTGCAGGAGGGTGCCGAACGCCAGCGCTTCGCCCATGCCCCAGTCGTAAGGGCCGCCGTGCTTGTGCGCCTCGGCGCGGCCGTCGATGAAGCGCTTGATCTTGGAATGAACCTTGAATCCGTCCGGCACCGTGGTGAGCGCCCGGACCACCTGGTCGATGGCCGCGGCGCTTACGGCCGTCGTGACCGGCGTATGCGTGAAGTCGGGTTGAAAGATCGCGGTCGAGCCCCTGAAGGCGCCCGCGGCGGATTTTTCGGCCGCGGCCGCCTGGCGTTTTTCCGCCTTGGCCGCTTCCCGGGTCTTGGCCTTGCCCAGGTTGTCGTCGAGCGCGGCGGAGTACTCGGTCTTGATCTCCTCGCCCTGCTCCGGCGTCAGGCTGCCGGCGGCGATCAGCTGCTTGGTGTAGAGGGCGGAAACGAGGGAGTGGGCCGCGATCTTGCGGTAGAGCGCCGGTTGCGTGAAGGACGGCTCATCGGTCTCGTTGTGGCCGTGCTTCCGGTAGCAGTACATGTCGATGAAGACGTCGCGCTTGAACTGGACGCGGAAGTCCACGGCGAGCTGCGCGACCAGGCATACGGCCTCCGGGTCGTCGCCGTTCACGTGAAAAATCGGGGCCTCGATCATCTTCGCGATGTCGGTGCAGTAACGCGTCGAGCGCGTATCCTGCGGGTCGGTGGTGAAGCCGATCTGGTTGTTGATGACGAAATGCAGCGTGCCGCCGGTGCGGTAGCCCGGCAGCTGGGAAAACTGCAGGGTCTCGGCCACGACGCCCTGGCCGGCCACGGCGGCGTCGCCGTGGATGAGCAGCGGCATGACCTTGCGGCGCTCGGTGATGTCGCCGCGGATGCGCTGGCGCGCGCGGGCCTTGCCCTCGACGATCGGGTTGACAATCTCGAGGTGCGACGGATTGGCCGCGAGGCGGACCTCGACCTTCTTGCCCGACGTGGTGGTGAGGATGGACTCGTAGCCGAGGTGATACTTCACGTCGCCGTCGCCGGCGACCGTGTCGGGAATGTAATTTTCCGAGAATTGCTCGAACAGCAGGTCGAAGCTCTTGCGCATGACACTGCAGAGCACATTGAGGCGGCCGCGGTGGGCCATGCCCAGGACGATCTCCTCAATGCCGGAACCCGGGCAGTGGTCGATCACCGCGTCGAGCGCGGCGATGATGGTTTCGCCGCCCTCGAGGGAAAAGCGCTTCTGGCCGACGTATTTCGTATGGAGGAATTTCTCGAAGAGCTCGGCCTTGTGCACGCGGCGCAGGATGCGGACCTTCTGCGGCTTGGTGAATTTGGGCTGGAGCCGGATGGACTCGATGCGTTCCTGCAGCCAGCGCCGGGCGTCCTGATCCTGGATGTGGGCGTATTCCACGCCGACGTGACCGCAGTAGGTCTGCTCGAGGGCGGCGACGATGTCGCGCAGCTTCATCTGGCCGCCGCCAAGGAAATTGCTGGTGTCGAATACGGTGTCGAGGTCGGACTCCTCGAGGCGGAAATGCCTGAGTTGCAGCTTGGGCGAGACCGGGGGCCGCCCGCTGAGCGGATCGAGGTGCGCCTGGACGTGACCGATGGCGCGGTACGCATTGATGAGGTAATACACGCCGGATTGCTTGCCGCTATCGACCACGGCGCCGGCGGGAGCCCGGGTGACGGCCTGGCCGTTATGGCCCAGGGTGAAACCCTGGAAGAAAGCGCGCCAGGTCGGGTCGACGGAATCAGGGTCGTCGAGCCAGCGCTGGTAATACTCATCGATGACACCGGCGTTGGCACCTTCGGAAACGGGGACGGAATTCATGGAATGTTAATCAGCGTGAAGCGGAGAAGGGATCCACGCTTGCCTATCAGGAGGAGAAATTGTACGCGTGGGAGAGGGATGGGAGCATTCACCGTACGCTCAGACAAGTTGATTCAAGCCGCGAGTGGACGGATGAACCGCAAATAATGCCGGGCTATCCGGCGAATTAAGCGGCTTTAATTCCCGACCAATATCATGCCCGAGACCAACATCAAAGCTGCCCTTATTCTGCTCCATAACGCGATTAAAAGTTCTGATGGGCTGGCGATCTCCCGTGCATTGGGGGAGATTGAGAGCCTCTTGTCGGCCAATCGAGCATCCCTGCATCCACAGCTCGTGCATTTCCTTGCAGGACGCAGCTATGCCAAGGCGCTGGCCTACCTGGGCGGAGGAGATCAGCTCGGGGCGAAGCCGGCCTCGCCGCCCGGAGGCTGTGGCGGCCACTGATGAGTGATTCGGGCATAATTTCGACCAGTGGCGGGCAGGACCTTGGGCAGAATCCGTTCGCGGCCTTGATTCCGGCGGGCCGGCCCTCAGTTCCGCTTACGCCCAATCGGGCTCCGGTCGCAGGGGTTGCTCCGGCGCAGAAGAACCGTGGTCGCGTGGATATTCTCCGCGAAACCGCCGGCCGCGGGGGCAAGACCGTGACCGTGGTCACAAATTTTATTGGCATCGGTCCGCCCGAAAAGGAGCAGCTCGCGAAAAAGATGCGGAATGCCTGCGGGGCGGGCGGAACGGTGAAGGCTGGGCGGATCGAAATCCAGGGCGACCGGCGGGAGATCGTCGCAAAAATTCTGACCGAAGCGGGCTTCCGGCCGGTGTTCGCGGGGGGATAAGAGGCGGACGCCGCCCATCCACCCTGGTCGGCCTCTTGACATCAGAGTATTTGATGCCTTGATGCCGGCATGCGCACCACACTCACTTTGGAACCCGATGTCGCCGCCCGCCTGAACGCCGAGGTGACCCGCACCGAGCGGGCGCTCAAGACCGTGGTCAACGAGGCATTGCGGCGCGGCCTGCATCTGCCCGGCCGGAAGGAGAAACGAACGCCTTACACGGTGCGCGGCGTGCGGCTGGGCTTCCGTCCGGGAATCGACACCGGCAAGCTCAACGAGCTGGCCGACGAATTGGAGACCGGCACGCTGCTGGCCAAGATGCGGCGATGATCATCTCCGATCTGAATCTGCTGGTCTACGCGCACAACCAGAGCGACGAGCGGCACGCCGCCGCGCGCGAGTGGTGGGAGGCGGCGCTCAATGGCGATGAGCCGGTGGGGTTGGCGTGGGTTACGCTGCTGGGCTTCGTCCGACTGACGACGAGCCGGCAGGTGCTACGGGAGCCTTTGCCCGTGGCCGAGGCGACGGCGATGGTCGAGGAATGGCTCGATCAGCCCATTGTGCGCGTGCTGGTGCCGGGACGCGAGCATGCGCGGCATTGCTTTGGCTACCTCCGCAAGCTGGGAGTGGCTGGCAACCTGACGACCGATGCCCACCTCGCCGCTCTGGCACTGGAGTATCAGGCGGAACTGCACAGCACCGACACCGATTTCGCGCGATTTCCGGGACTCCGCTGGCGCAATCCGCTGGAACGGAAAAAACGGAAATGAACGGCGGCAGCAAAATTTCCCGCGGCCAGCGCAAGAAGATCGGGCAGTTCCTGACCGACGCCGGCTTCCGGCCGGGGGTCCCGCGCAGGTAACCGCCCGAGAAGGAATTTTATGGGGTCAGGGCTGAATGGCGCTTAGATAAGCCCCGAGGGAAGAGAGCGGAGCTGATCATCGGAGACGGCGAGAAGCGGAGACGCGCATGATGTGACGGGGGCGACTGAGCAGCTGATAATCTTTTGTTCGGCGCTTTCGCGCGCGGGGTTC
>JANMVS010000016.1:0-15367 GCA_031392885.1 Verrucomicrobiota bacterium | reverse complement strand
CGGGCTAGCGCCCGTCAAAAAATAAATTTCATCTCCGAAGCCGGTCATTCTGCGCGTTGCGAATCCAGCAGGCTGCTGGTGGAGGGCCCGTCTCCCGACGGGCCGCGACCAGCGGCTGGTGCGTCAGCCCGGACGGCGGCTGGTGCGTCAGCCCAGACGGTCGGAGACCGTCCCTCCAACAGATTCTCGCTGCGCTCAGGATGAGAATCCTATTTGAAGACGTACCCTGGCGATGTTACCAAATACTAAGCCCTGCGCGGCGGGCCCAGCGGTCCCGCCCGACCAAAAGTCCAGTAGCAACTAGTAACCGGTATTACGCGACGCCAGTCGCGCAGGGTAAATTCAGCCCGCCGACCCGAACGCACGACGGGGCGTTACGCGCGGAACATCACGTCCTCGCGATTGAACATCTTCACCGCCAAGCCCAAAGCGACGGCGGCATAGAGACACGAGGAGCCGAAGATCAAGGCGATGTAGTTCCAGTGCCACACTCCCGAAAGCATCTCCTTGCATACAAGTGAAAGGTTGAGAATCGGCACCAGCGCGAGTTTCGCATTCAGCTCCACGCCCGGCAGCATCCCGATGACGGCGGGCATGATGACCACGATGATAAGCGGTGAGACGTAGCTCTGCGCTTCCTTGTAGCTCTTGGCGAAGAGGGAAATTGTCAGCAACCCGGCGGCGAAGAAAACCGCCACCGGCAGGACGAGGGCGGCCACCCCGATCAGGCCCATCGGATCGATCAGCGGAATGCTGCCGCCCTCGGCGGCCTTGCCGGCCATGGCCTGGGTGGCGCTCTGCGAGGTCGCCTGGCCGCCGAAATACATCACCCCGATGGCGGCACTGAGCCCCATCGAGAGGATGGAGAGCAGCACCGTGGTCAGCGAGGCGGTGAGCACCATGAGGAATTTGCCCAGCACGATATTAATCCGGCGTACCGGGCTGCACAGCAGGGTTTCCATCGTGCCGCGCTCCTTTTCGCCGGCGGTGAGGTCCATCGCCGGGTACATCGCGCCGGTGAAGCACAGGATGATGATGAGGTACGGAATGAAACCGCCGATGGCGTTGCCGCCGACTTTTTCCGGGGGGGCCACGTTCTGCTTCCGGACGACAAAGGGCTTGATGACCGCGGCGGCAATCCCGCGTTCCGTCAGGCGCTCCTCGATGGTCTTGTCCCGCAGGGCGGCAAAGAACTCCTGCACGGCTTTCACGCCAAAGCCCGACTTCAACTCGCCCTCGTAGTAGTACAGCGACACCGTCTGCGTGTCACCGGCCTTGAGCGCGGCCTCAAACCCGGCGGGAATTTCCACCGCCACGCGGACCTTCTTGTCCGAGATGAGCTGCGGGTAGTCCGGGGCCGCGGGCACGATGCGGAATTTCTTATCGCCCTTCAGGGCCGCGACCACCGCCGGTGAATCCGCGCCGCCCAGGACCATGACCGACACCGTCTCGCTCTGGGCCTGCTTCACGATCTTGGTCATGATGGTGCCGACACCAAACATGATGACCGGCATGATCAGCGTGGGCACGACGATCATGGAGATGAGCGTGCGGCGGTCGCGCAGCGAGTCCTTCAGTTCCTTCAGGTAGACCGTGACAATATTGTTCCAGTTCATGATGGGGTTTCTCAGTTTTTCAACGCCGCGGCCAGGGCGGCCTCGCCGCCGACGGCTTTCACAAAAATCTCTTCCATATCCTGCTCGCCGAAACGCTGCTGCAGCTCGGCAAGGGTGCCCTCCGTCACCAGGCGGCCATGATGGATGATGCCGATGATGTCGCAGATTTTCTCCACCTCGCTCATGACGTGGGTGGAGTAGATGACGGTCTTGCCGCGATTGCGGCATTCCCGCACGAACTTGACGATGGAGCGGGCGGTCATCACATCGAGGCCGAGCGTCGGCTCGTCAAAGATCATCACCGCCGGGTCATGGATCAGGGTGCGGGCGATGGACGTCTTCTGCTTCATGCCCGTGGAGAATTTTTCGCAACGGCGGTCGAGAAACTCCCGCATGTCGAGCTCGTCGGCGAGCCGGCCGAGCCGGGCCTTGATGTCGGTTTCGCTCAGGCCGTTGAGCCGGCCGAAATACCTGATCATTTCACGCGCGGTCAGCCGGCCGTAAAGCGCGGTGCTCGCCGCGAGGAAGCCGACATTGGCCCGCACCTTGTCCGCATCCGCGATCACGTCGTAACCCGCCAGTTTCGCGGTGCCGCTGGTCGGCTGCAGGAGGGTAGCGAGCAGTCGCAGCGTGGTGGTCTTGCCCGCCCCGTTGGCCCCGAGCAGGCCATAGATCTGCCCGGGCCGGCAGGTGAAGGAGATGTCGTTCACGGCGGTGATGACACCGCGCTTCTTGTCCTTAAAGGTCTTGGTGAGATTTTTTGCTTCGATCATGGGATCAGTTGGGTTGGCCCACGGAACACACGGAAAGTGACTTCGCGGAACACCTGGTTCCGTGTGTTCAGTGTATTCCGTGGGCAGAATTCATAAGCTCATGCGTTCGCGGAAATCCTGCGCCTGGCGGCGGGATAGCTCGACCTTGCTGCCGCCCTTGAGCTTGACCAGCAGGCCGCCGCTGAACCAGGGCTCGAGGCCCTCCACCCACGCGAGGTTGATGACCTGCTTGCGGTTGGCGCGAAAGAAATGCCGGGCGTCGAGCCGCTCCTCCATCGCGGTGAGGGAGCGAAAAAGCTGGGGCTTCTGGTCGTCGAAATGCAACCGCGTGTAATTGCCCTCCGACTCGAGCAGGCGGATGTTCTTCACGGGCACGAACCAGCAGCGCTCACCCTCGCGCACGAAAACCTTGTCCTCGGGCGTCAGCCGGTGCGTCGCCCCGAGGGTAACCGCCGGGCCGGAACTGCGTCCGCGCAGCTTTTCGAGTGCGGCCACGAGCCGGTTGGGGTCGACAGGTTTGAGCAGGTAATCGAGCGCGTTGAATTCGAACGCCTTCACGGCAAATTCGTCGTACGCGGTGGTGAAGATGACCAGCGGCAACGGCGGCTCGAGTTTTTCGAGCAGCGTGAAGCCATCATCGCCCGGCATCTGAATATCGAGGAACAGCAACTCGGGTTTCAGCGCGGCGACCTTGGCCTGGGCATCCTCGGCGTCAACCGCCTCACCGATAATCTCTATTTCCGGATGCGCCCTGAGCAGACGGCGCAGCTCGTTGCGGGCGAGCCGTTCGTCATCGATGAGCAGGGCTTTCATAGGGTGCCGGGGGAGAGCGGAATGGATAGAAAAGAGGTCACACAACCCGCCGGTTCGGCCACCAGCCGCAGAGTCGCCTGGTCGCCATAGAGCAGCTTGAGCCGTTCCGAGGCATTGCGCAGACCCACGCCGGTGGAAGAACCGGCGCACGCCGCAGCGACATTGCCGGGCGCAGCGAGTTCTCCGGGGTTCGAAACACTGATCGCCAGGCTCCGACCTTCGATCCGGGCGGTAATCACGACCTCACCCCCCTCGCGCCGGGTGGAGATCCCGTATTTCACCGCGTTCTCCACGAGCGTCTGCAAGAGCATGGGGGGGACGGACTGGGCTCGCGCCGCCTCGGCGACATTCCAGCGGACGCGCAGCCGGTTTTCGTGGCGGATCTGCTCCAGAGCGAGATAGTCCTCCACGGTGCGCAGCTCTTCCTCCAGTGACACCGTTTCGAGTTGGCCCGATTGCAGCGAGTAGCGGAGCATGTTGGCCAGGCGGGTCACGGCCTCGCGGGCCCGCGGCGCATCCTCGTCGATCAGGGCGCGCAGGCTGTTCAGCGAGTTGAAGAGAAAATGCGGGTTAACCTGCGACTTCAGGGCGCGCAGCTCGGCCTCCTTCACGTTGGCGGCGAGCCGCAGCTGCTCCACCTGCAACCGGTTCAAGCGCTCAAAAATATGGTAGAAGAAATAGAGGCAGAACCAACCGACCAGCAGGCCCGTGCCATTCAGCCAGCTGACGGCGAAAAGCAGGCTCAGGCTGAATTTTGACGTCCAGGGCAAACCGACGACGCCGTAAGAATAGCCGTAGCCGGCCGCGCTCCAGACAAAAGAAAGTCCCAGGGCCATCAGCAACACGCGCGGCACGAGGGCGCGCCAGCTTAAGTCCCTCCACCCCCAACGGGTCATGAGTCGGCGCGAAAAATGGGTGAGGCCCAACCCCATCAGGATAACCATGCAGACGGTGGCCACGTCCGTGAGCCGGTCGCGCACATACGGGCCGGTGCGGTCGGCAAACACCTGCGAGAAACCCAGCTGCATCACGAGGAACGTTCCCCAGCCGCCGAGTTGGCAAAGCACATAGAGCCGCTCCTTGGCGCGCTGCAGCGTGGCGGCGGCATCGAAGGCGGGATTGGTGGCCATGACTTGACCAAACAAGCCGGGGCGCGCCGCCGCAAGCCCGACGGTGGGGCGCAACAAAGGGAGGGAAGTGACCTGTTCGGCTGCCATGGCCCGCCAACAAGTCCGAAAGCGGCGGCCGGCACAGACCGAAAAGGACAAACGGCCCGGCCGCGGGATGAGTGGCCGCACCCCGGAGTTGCCTTGCCCGGGAAAACCCTTCTCTTTGTTTCACCGCCATGAACAGCCCCCCGTCGGACCCCAAGCCTAATGCCGCTCGCGGCAACAACTGGCAAGGCCACGGCTCCGTGTTGATCGTGGACGATGACGAGGCGGTGCGCGACATCGCCGCGCAAATGGTCACCCTCTGCGGTTATAAAGTACACCAGGCCGAATCTGGCCCGCAGGCCATTGACCTGGTCCGCCGCAGCCTCACGCCCTTCAACCTCGTCCTGCTCGACCTCACCATGCCGGGCATGGATGGGATCGCGACGTTTCTGGCGCTCCGCCAGTTGCAGCCCGAATTGGCGATTGTGATCTTCAGCGGCTACAGCGCGTACGACGCCCGGCAGCGTTTCGCCGGCCATAACCTGAACGGCTTTCTGCAAAAACCCTTCAGCGCCGGGGCCCTCCGGGATATCTTGATGCAGCTCACGCCAAAATAAATCGCCACCCCCGCATGTCCCTGTTTAAGCTATCCCACTCGTGAAGCCCGCCGTCGTCATCATCGGTAGTTTTATGCAGGACCTCGCGTTCTACACCAAAAATTTTCCCCGGACGGGCGAATCCGTGGTCGGTGATTTCCGACCCGGTCCCGGCGGCAAGGGCTTCAATCAGGCCGTCGCCGCCTCGCGCGCCGGGGTGCGGACCCTTTTTATCGGCGCGGTCGGGCCGGATGCGTTCGGCGCCAGTGCCCGGAAGTTCGCGCGGGAAGCCGGCCTCGCCGCCCTGATCGTCGAGAAACCCAAACATGCCACGGGTGCCGCCGTCATCGCGGTCAACGCCGCAGGCCAGAACCAGATCATCATTTCCCTCGGCGCCAACCTCGACTTGCGGCCGCGCGACATTCCCCTCGCCTCGCTCGCCCCCGCCCAGGTCGTCGTCTGCCAGGGTGAGTCCGACTACGCCACCGTGGGCTTCGTGCTGCGTACCGCCCGGCGCAACGGCGCGATCACGGTCCTGAACCCCGCGCCCATGCGGCCCGAATTTGATTTGGCCCTGCTCCGGCACACCGAGGTGCTCATTCCCAACGAGAGCGAGTTCGTCGCCCTCGTGAAGAAATGCCCGTCCTGTGCCGCGCTACTGCGCACCGCCGCCTTCAGCGGCTTGGGCGAGTTCACGGCCGCCTCGCTGCATACCCTGCCCGTTGACGCCCTGCACCGGTTGTGCCGCTGCCTCCAGGTGCCGGTGGTCATCGTCACCCTCGGGGCCCGCGGCTGCCTGGTCTCCCAGCCCGAGGCCTACCTCCGGATCAGCGCGCACGACGTCGAGGTGGTGGACACCACCGGTGCGGGCGACGCCTTTGTCGGTGGTTTCGCCGCCGGATTGGTGAAGTTTAAGCACAACATCATTGAAGCCGCGCATTACGCCAGCGCCGTCGCCGCCCTCTCGGTCATGCAGCCGGGCACCGCGCCCGCGATGCCCATTGCCCGGGAGATCGCGCGCTTCCTGAAGAAGCGCGATCACAAGTAGGCCCTAGTTATTCGGGATAAACCCCGTCGGTTTCGGCACCAGATATTGCCGGGCAAAGAATGGCACGTATTGCATGATGCCCAGCACCCCGAGCAGAAATAGATCGTCCCGGTAGACGCCGCCCAGAAAAATTCCCAGGAGGCCGCACGCCTCCGCCAGCCCGAGTCCAACGATAAACAGCGGGAAGGCCCGAGCCAGGTTATTAAACCGGGGCAGCGCCAGCCAGCGGATGACGATGCTGACGAACAGTGGCACCAGCCCGACGAGCCCGGTCAGCGGATGGGCCCCTGCCGCCGGCACTTTGAGCGGAGCGCGGCCGAGCACGAGGTAGACGACCACGAGGCCCAGCAGCACTGCGCCCCACCCCACCCACCAAATCAGCAACTGCGCGCGGGCGCGCGGGGCGTCGGTTCCGGGGATCATGTCAGGCTCCAATGGGATGCCACGTGGTCTTGAACTCGAGGTGGTCCCGAAGTTCATAGAGACCCTGGGCGCGATCAGAGAACCAATCGACCGGCTCCTCGGTTTTTGAGAGCTTCACGCGTTTCACGCTCTCGGCGGCGCCGAGCTTGAGGGCCTTGCGCTCCGCGGCGTTGGCGACGCCGGCAATGCCCCGCAGATGGGTGTGGGTGGCAAAGGTGGGTACCAGCTCCGCGCGGAAACCGGTGAGCAGGTTGACCACGCCGCCAGGCAGGTCGCTCGTCGCCAGCATTTCGCCCAACACGATGGCGGGATAGGGCTGCGCCGTGGAGGCGAGGGCGACCACCGTGTTGCCGCACGCAATGGCGGGAGCGAACAGTGAGACCAGGGCGAGCAGCGGCGCCTCCTCGGGCGCGAGCACACCGACAATGCCCATCGGCTCGGTCACCGTGAAGTTGAAGTGCGGCGAAGCGACGGGGTTCACATTGCCCAGCACCTGCTCGTATTTGTCGGTCCAGCCGGCGTAATAGATGAGGCGGTCGATCGTCGCGGTGATTTCGCGGCTGGCTTGCGCTTTGGAGCGCGGGCGACCTCGCCCGCTGAGCTCGCCATTCCGCGGCGGGGTCGCCGCGGCTCCAACCATGAGGGCATCGAGCATGTCGGCCTGACGGGCTTCGAGCATCTCGCCCAACCGGTAGATGATCTGGCCGCGATTGTAAGCGGTGCGCCTGGCCCAGCCGGGGCCGGCCTTGGCGGCAGCCTCGACGGCGTTGCGCAGGTCCTTGCGGGTGCATTGCGGGATGTTGGCGAAGAAATTTCCCGCCGCATCTTGCAGCGGAAACGTGCGGGCGCTCTCGGAGCGGATAAAGGCGCCGCCGACGTAGACCTTGGGTGTTTTGGTGATGGGCAGGCGGGGCATGGCGACGGACGGGTTGATTTAGGCGGCGGGCGTTTCGCCCTGCAGGTAGGTTTTTTCCTGGTAGGCCCGGGCGACAAAAACGAAGAGCGCGACGCACCCGATGGACAGCGCGGCGAAGAAATTGTAGTAGGCCGCCCCGTGCAGCTTGGTGGTGCCGTCGGGATTCGCGATGAACAGGTGAACGAGCGCCGTGAACGCATTGCCCGCGGAAATCGACAGGAGATAGAGCGCCATCACGATGGACTTCATGTGCCGCGGTGACTGGGTGTAGGCAAACTCGAGGGCCGTGATCGACACCATGATCTCCCCGGCGGAAAGCAGCGCGTAGGCCGGCATCTGCCAGCCAATATTGGGCTTCAGGCCCGCACCGATCTGCGTCTCGATCCAGGCACTGACCATGAAGGAGCCGCCCGCCAGGATCAGGCCAAGACCGATCTTGCGCAGCGGAGTCAACGGGAACACCCGGCTGATCAAGGGATAGATGACGTATTGGAAGAGCGGGATAAACGCCAGGATCATGATGCCGTTGACCGCTTGGATCTGGGAGGAAAGCCAGGTGATCCCCAGGAACCGCAGGTCCATTTTCTCCGCCTGCAGCACCCACTCGCCCCCACTCTGGTCCCAGAGCGACCAGAAGATGGCGACGAAAGCGAAGATGGCGGCCAGCCGTCCCAGCGCGGCGAAACCCTCGCGCGTGAAGGTGTCGCGCAGGAACGTCTTTCCCCCGGGCGGGATGTGCACAAACTTGCGGCGCCCGCTCCAGAAAATGACCGTCGCGATGAACATGAGCCCGGCCGGGACGCTGAACGCCAGCCGGGGGCCGGAAACCTTGAGCAGCCAGGGGATGAGCAGAATGGAGAAGAAGGATCCGAAGTTGACCGAAAAATAGAACCAGCCGAAGGCGCGGGAAATCAGATGCTTGTTGTCCGAGCCAAACTGGTCGCCGACATTGGAGGAGACGCACGGCTTGATTCCGCCGGCCCCGAGGGCGATGAGCCCCAGCCCCAACCCCAGTCCGAGGCGGGTGTCGTCGAGGGCCAGGATCACGCTGCCCAGACAGTAGACCAACGAAAGCCAGAAGATGGTCCGATATTTGCCCCAGAAGGCGTCGGCCACAATCGCTCCGATCGCCGGGAAGAAATAATTCGACGCCACGAACCAGTGATACCACTGGTTGGCCTCGTTCTCATTCATGGGCGCCAGGGCGCCGGAGCGGTCGCGCAGGTATTGCGTCATGAAGACCACGAGGATGGCGCGCATCCCATAAAAATTAAACCGCTCGGCCGCCTCATTGCCGATGATATAAGGGATGCCCGGAGGCATCTTGTCGGTTTTGATGGGAGCCGTGAGGAAGTTGGGGTCGGGCATGGGGAAAGTCAGGAAGCAGAATCAACCACGAAGGGACACGAATTCACCCGAATGGAATCAGAGGATGATTCGCTCCCATTCGAGCTTGGGTCTCTTGAAATTGATAATGAGGCCGACACGGAGTTAGGTGATCCGAAGATAGTGCAGCATCTGGCCACGCTCCAAGCCAGTGATGCGCTCAATGACCTTGGTGTCGACAACCACCGCACCACCAGCGATAAGGTCGGGAACAAACTCGGCGATTTGCGTGCCCTTGTAGACCACGTCGAAACGCCGCTGCTGATCGAATGGAATGTTCTTGAGCCTGAATTCGACCACCAGGGCATTTTCATGGGGCTTCTCGTGGAGACCATGGCCCGGCTCTTTGAGCACTTCAATGGCGCAACCGACGATGGAATAAACCAGTTCCTTATGCAGGATTTGGCCCTCTTCGTGTCCATTCGTGTCCATTCGTGGTTTCTCATACCAGCTGGCAGTAGTCGAGCAGGCCCTGGCGGCCGCCCTCGCGGCCGAAGCCGCTTTCCTTGTAGCCGCCGAAGGGCGACGCGGGGTCGAACTTGTTGTAAGTGTTGGCCCAGACGACGCCGGCCTTGAGCTCGGTCGACATCTTCAGGATGCGCGAACCCTTGTCGGTCCAAACGCCGGCGCTCAGGCCGTAGGCGGTGTTGTTCGCCTTCTCGATCGCTTCGTCGACGGTGCGGAAGGTGAGCACGCTGAGCACGGGGCCGAAGATTTCCTCCCGCGCAATGCGATGGCTCATCGAGACCCCGGTGAAAATCGTCGGGCGGTAATAGTAGCCCTTGGCCGGCAGCTTGCCCGGCGGCTGGTACAGCTCGGCGCCCTCCTTGAGGCCGATCGCGACCAGCCGTTCGATGGTGGCGAGTTGCTCCTTCGAGTTGATGGCGCCGATGTCGGTGTTTTTGTCCAGCGGATTGCCGACGCGGAGGACCTTGATGCGATTCTTCAGTTTCGCGAGCACCGCCGCGGCGATGGGCTCGTGCACCAGCAGGCGCGAACCGGCGCAGCAAACATGACCTTGATTGAAGAAGATGCCGTTGACGATGCCCTCGACCGCCTGGTCGAGTGGCGCATCATCGAACACGATGTTGGCCGCCTTGCCGCCGAGTTCCATGGTCATCTTCTTGTCGGTGCCCGCGAGCGAGCGCATGATGATCTTCCCCACCTCGGTCGAACCGGTGAACGCCACCTTGGCGGCGAGCGGATGGCCCATGACCGCCGCGCCCGTCGCCCCGAAACCCGTCACGATGTTGACCACCCCCGCCGGCAGGCCGGCGTCTTGGAAAATCTCGGCGAGCTTGAGTGCGGTGATGCTGGTGGTCTCGGCCGGCTTGATGACGATGCAGTTGCCCATCGCCAGGGCCGGCGCGAGTTTCCAGGCCAGCATCAGCAGCGGAAAATTCCACGGGATGACCTGGCCCACGACCCCGAGCGGCGCGACCTTCCGGCCGGGCGCCACGTAGTCGAGCTTGTCGGCCCAGCCGGCGTGATAGAAAAAATGCGCGGCGGCCATCGGCACATCGAAGTCCCGCGACTCCTTGATCGGCTTGCCGCCGTCCATCGTCTCGGCCACGGCGAACTCGCGGGCCCGATCCTGCAGCAGGCGGGCGATGCGGTAGATGTATTTGGCGCGTTCCTGGCCGGGCATTTTGCCCCAGACCGTCGTGTAGGCTTGCTGTGCGGCCTGATAGGCGGCGTCCACATCGGCGGTGTCGGCCTGCGCGATCTCCGCGAGTTTCGACTCGTTGGCCGGGTTGATGGAATCGAAATACTGGCCGGCGGCGGGCGCGACGAATTTACCACCGATGAAAAGGTCGTAGCGCGGCTTGAGCTTCGGATCGGCCGTCTCGGGCGAGGGATCAAATTCCCAGAGGTCGCCGAAGATGAGTTCGGGCGCCGGACGGCCCGCGGAGCGCGCGGCCGGGCGGGTGGATTTTTTCGCGGTGAGGGTGGACATGGGCATTGGTAAAAAAATCAGTAGCTTTCCGCCGCTTCGCTGAAATAATACGGGGCCTGGTAAGCACCGGTCCGCTCCTTCTCGATCTGGCGGAGCAGATCATTCAACAGGGAGGAGGCCCCGAAGCGGTAGCGCATGTTATTGAGCCACTCGTCGCCGAGGGTTTCCTTGACCGCGATCAAAAACTGGAGCGCCTGTTTCGCCGTGCGGATGCCACCGGCGGGCTTCATCGCGATCGCCGTGCCGGTGTTGAGATAGAAGTCCCGGATGGCCTCCAGCATCACCTGGTTGTTGCCCAGCGTGGCGTTGAGCGTGGTCTTGCCCGTGCTGGTCTTGATGAAATCGCCCGGCCGCAAGACGCGCATGGCGAGGAAGGAGGCGGCCCGGATATTGTCGAAAGTCTCCAGCTCACTGACCTCGAGGATGACCTTCAGCGTCGCCGCGCCGCAGGCCTCGCGCACCGCGGCGATCTCATCCTGTACGAGTTGGAATTCACCGGAGAGAAACGCCCCGCGGTTGATCACCATGTCGATTTCATCGGCGCCGGCCGCGACGGCGGACTTGACCTCGGCAAGGCGGGTTTTCAACGGCGCCTGGCCCGAGGGGAAGGCGGTGGCCACGGAAGCAATCCGCACCGCGGTGTCCTCGCCCAGCGCGCGGCGGGCGTGTTGCACCATCGCGGGATAGACGCAGACGGCCGCCACGGCGGGAATCGTCGGGTCAGCGTGCGGGCTCAGCGCCTTCTGGCAGAGCGACTCGACTTTACCCCGGGTGTCCTTGCCCTCGAGGGTGGTGAGATCGACCATCGAGACGGCGAGCTTCAAGCCGAAGAGCTTGGAGCCCTTCTTGATGCTGCGGGTGGTAAACTTGGCGACACGTTCCTCGATGCCGACCTGATCGACGGTGCTGATTTCATTGAACAAACGCCGGAAAGCGGCCTGAGCTGTCGGTGACATGTCGGGCGCACTATCCGGTCTCGCTCCCCTGAAAACAATGTCAAAGTCAGCAGCTTGCCAGTCGTCCCTTCCCTCCCGTACCCTCCGGCCATGAACGAAACCGTCCCACCCATCGAACCGCATGGCGAACTGGTCATCCGCACCATCGCGATGCCCGCCGACACCAACGCCAACGGCGACATCTTCGGCGGCTGGCTCATGTCGCAAATGGACCTCGGCGCCGCCATCTATGCCCGCAGTCTCTGCCGCAGCCGTGTGACGACCGTCGCGGTGGACGGCATGGCGTTCCTCAATCCGGTCAATGTCGGCGACATCGTCAACTGCCACGCCTCACTCGTAAAAATCGGTCGCACTTCCATGAAAATTGATGTCGAGGCCTGGGTGCAGCGGGGCAGTGATGGCAAATTGCTCCGTGTCACCGAGGGCGTGTTCACCTACGTGGCCATCGACGAGAAGGGTCGCCCGCAGCCCGTGCACCGCTAATTCGAGTATATCGGGGGGCCATGAAGACGATCCGGCCAGCCGCGGCGAAGTGAACGGTCCTTCGCGTCACTGGAGTTTCTCCCTGATCTCCTTGTAGCGCGTGCGGCCGATGGGCAGGCAGGCTCCGTTTTTCAGCTCGGCCTCGTAATGGCTGCCCTCCGTCGCGTGGAGCGCCTTCACCGCGCTCATGCGCACGAGGTAGCTCTTGTGGATCCGCTCGAAATCCGCCGGCAGGACGGCCTCCAGTTTCTCGAGGGTCTTGTCGTGCAACTCGCGCCGGCCGTTCGCGAGCACCAGCTCGGAGTAGTTGCCCGCTCCCTGCGCATAGAGGATGTCGTCGATTGGGACGAGCTCGACCCGGCCCGCCTTCTTCACCGCCAGATTCTGCGCCGCAAACGCCGCGCGCCCGCCCGGCTGACGGACCCGGTCCAGCGCCTGCGCCAGCCGCTCGCGCGTGAAGGGCTTGGGCACGAAGTCGATCACGCCATAGTGAAACGCCTCCAGCGCCCGGTCCGTATTGGCGGAGACAATGATCGTGTGGAAGGAGGCCGCCACGCTGCGCTTGAGCAGCTCCATGCCGTCCTGTCCATCCAGATTCAGATCGAGCAGCGCCACATCGACGGGATTGCCCGCCAGCCATGCGCCGGCTTCCTCGAAAGTAGCGGCCGAATGCAGCTTCTCCAGCCCGTCACCCAGGATCTCGCGGCAGAAACGCACCAGCCGCTGGGCCACGAGCGGTTCGTCCTCGACCACGATCAGTTTCATGCCATCCCTCCCGCACCGGGTTCCACCTGCCAGCTGATGATCGTCTCCCACCCGCCGGTCACGGCCATCTGGGAAAAAGTCCAGCGCCCCGGAAAACTCTCCTCGAGCCGCGCCTTTACGTAGCGCAGGCCCGTGCCGCCGGCCGGGCGCCCGGCCAGCTCGCGCGTGCGGCCGGGGGACACGAAGGCGTAGTGGACGCCCGTCCCGGCCGGCTGCGCCACCAAGCGGAATGCCACGCCGGTTTCCGCCTGCTGGTGCACGAGCCCGTTTTCGATCAACGTGAGGAACAGCGCCGGTGGCACGGGCGTCGCCTCCGCCGCCCCCTCGACCACCAAGTCGTGGTTGCGCCCGGTGCGCCGCCCGATCACGCGCAGGTGGAAGCGGCAGAGGTCGAGCTCTTGCCCCAGCGGCACCAGCTTCTCGCCCGACATGCGCGCGAGCGAGCGGAACTCGTCTGCGAGGTCGTCGATGAAGAGCACCGCGCCGGGCGGGTCCTGTTCGATCAGCTCGGAAATGGCAGTCAGCGTATTCAGCAGGAAATGCGGCTGCAGGTTTTTCTTCAGCAGCTCGGTTTCCAGCCGCGCGGTGGTCAGCAGCGCCTCCCGCGCGCGCCGGCGGTCGGCCTGCACCTGCGCCCCAAGACCGGCGACGACACACAGCACCAGCGCGCCCAACGACATCAGGAAAGCCGGTGACACCATGCTGCGATTCTCGTCCGCGCGCAGCGCCACCAGGCCGATGAGAACCCCGGCTAGGACAATCCGCGCGCCCGGACGCCGCTGTCCGGCGGCGCGGCCGGTGATCACCAGGGCAAACACGAGCATAGCCCGGCACTGCCACAGCGTCTTGTCCCAATAGTAGAATGGCAGCACCCAGGCCGCCGCCAGCAACGGCGTCAGCGCCAGCAGCCACCGGCCGCGCCGCGGGACGGCGAATTGCGCCAACAGCAGCCACGTCAGCAGCAGGCTGATCGCCGTCATCAGCGCGGTGATCAGCACGTAGCGCGGGAACAGCCAGGTGAAGGGGTCGTTGTGCAGCCAGCGCCAGGCGATCAGGAAATAGAAGCCCGCAATCAATAGGCTGAGCCCGCCGCAGAGCAGCAGCAGCCGGCGCCGTTCCACGATCAAAAAAAGCGCACCGCAAAACCCGGCGACAATCACCGCACAGCCCGCGCCGATCAGTGGCATGATTGACTGGCGGGCCTCATAACGCAGCCGGTCGGCGTAGTTTTCAAATGCGAGGTAGATTCCGGTACGGTGCGCGGGAAAATTGTAGTGATACGTCGACATCCGCAGCGCGACGGTGTGCGGACCCGGCCCGAGCAGTTCGTCCGGAACCGGGATCAGGTTATCGATCAGTCCAACCACCTCGACGGCGCGCGTCGCTCCGACCACGCCGCTGCGCCCAATCAACCGTCCGTCCCAATACAATTCGAAGGCATACACCGCCGCAATGAACACGCTGTTGATGGGCGAACCCGGCTCGTCCCGGGGCCAGAAAAACGGTTGCCACACCGGCCGGCCGGCCTGATGGGCGGATCGCTCGATCCGGAACCTCACCCAGAATACGCCCGTGCTGGCCGGCACATCGTCGTTGTACACCCCATCCAGCCGTCGCTCCCGCTTCTCCCAGCCGGTGTCGTCCCAGTCCGGCGCCGCCCACCGCGGATCATCACCCTGCCTCGACAGCAGCTCCACCGCGGTGGCCGGTGTTTCCGCACCAGCCACCCGGCCGGAAGCCGCCACAAGGCCGAAGGCGAGAATCCAGAGCCTCGGGAATCGCATGCGGGGCAGCGTGAGCGCACGGAACCGCGGCGTCCACGCATATTCCGAGTCGTTCACGGACGGGATGAGCCGTTCACCTGCGGGGCCCAGCAATTCGCGCCGCGGACGAGCCGTTCACCCCGGATAAATCGATTCCGCCGCGGCCGCAGTGCAGGGTGACGGCGCTCGAAACAACCACTCATTCAAATCCAACCCGCCATCATCATGAAAAACAACCTGCTCCGCTCCTCCCTCGCGCTCCTCGCGCTTTGCACCGCCGCTTCGCTCTCCGCCGCCAGCACCGCGGCATCCTCTCCCCGCTTCGCCACCGCGATCCCGCTCCGCGAGGTCGCGGCGCGGGTCCCCGTCAACGGAGACACCGTCACGGCCGGCACCAGCCGCATCATGGTCTGGATGCGCTTGGGCACACCGAACGGCGTGCTCGCCGACGGCAGCTGGCTGTATGACAACTACAACGTCCGCCTCAGCGCCGACGGCCCGGAACAGCCCGGCACGCTCGTGGTGCGCTTCGCCGCCAACCAAGTCACCACCCTCTCGGTGGCGGACAAGGCCACGGTGGTCGCCCTGCGCGCGGCGCCGAAACACCGGGCCTCCGACCAGATTCTCGCCGCCAACGATCGGCGGTGAGTGGTGTTAGATCGCAGTCCCGGCGGGGCCATGGGGGTTGGCGCCCAAGGCCCCATAAAATGGCCCGGGC
>JANMVS010000575.1:0-4556 GCA_031392885.1 Verrucomicrobiota bacterium | reverse complement strand
TCGAACCGTTGACCTCCTCAATGCCATTGAGGCGCTCTACCAACTGAGCTAAGAGCCCGTAACCAAATTAACCAAGTGCTTAAAAGTAAGTTTTGGCGCCCGAATGCAAGGACTTTTTATCCTTCATCTTTCATCTTGAATCCCACCGTCCAGGTGTCCGCTTTGCCGTTCGGCGTCGGCCCGATGGAACGCACCTTGCGGAAGGCCTGCAGCACCGACTCGTCGAACTCCCGATTACCCGAGGATTTGGAGATCCGGGGGTTCAAAATCGCCCCACTGGCCGTGATATCAAAGGTCACTTTCGCCTCCAACAGGTCGCTCACCCCGGGCGGGGGCTCGTGTGCTTCTTTCAGCGCGTTTAACAGAAACGAAATATAAGTGTTCAGCTCACTCTGTTCCTCGCGGGTCAGCGCCTTGCCTCCCCCGCCGCCTTTGGTGTTGGCGGTCGAGCCGCCCCGGACGCCGTTGGCGATGCCCTGGGCATCGATCCGTGGCACATTGGCGACTTTCTGGTTCGGGGCGGGCGTCGCCGGCTTGGGGGTGGGATGTGACTTTAAATACTGCTGGTAGGACATCTTTTCGCTGCGCTTGAGCTGCTTGGCGATCGAGGTGTCGGGCTTGGGCGCGGGGCGAACTTCCGGCTCCACGGGTTTGGTGACTTCCGGCACTGCGGGCTTTTCCGGGGTCAATTCCACCTTGGGTACGTCCAATTTAACCGGGGCGGTGGTGCTGCCGAGCGCGGGGGCGACCAGTTGTTCCGGGGCGGTGGGCGGGCCGGCGACCAATTCGAAAATCACCGGCATCTTTTCCTGTTGGGCAACGTAGACCGTGGTGACAAAGATGACCGCCGCGACAAAAACGTGGATGCTGAGCGAGACCGCGATCGAACTGGGCGAATTCGCACGCATCGGCATCACTTGGCCTCGGTATCGAAGGTGATCCTGGTCAGGTTGTTTTTCTTGATCTCATCCATCACGCGCACCACCTGCTGCCATTGCAGGCCGAGATCGGCCCGGATGCGGATGACCGGCTGCTTGGGTTTGGGCTTGGCCGCCAGCGCCGCGAGGTTGCTGGCCAGCTCGGGAAAGCTGACCCGTTTGGGCCCAAAATAAAAATTACCCGCCTTGTCGATCGAGACGGCCTGGAATTCCGTCTCGGGCCGCACGTCCTGGGCTTTTTTCCCCTCCACCGGCAGGTTGACCGGGATCGTCTGCTCCGACTGGATGAGCGGCGTCGTGATCATGAAGATGATCAGCAGCGTGAAACCCAGGTCCACCATGTTGGTGACGTTGAGCTCCGCGACGGGATGCAGGTTACGGGGGCGGCGAAAGATTCTTGCCATGGTCGGGCGTTACTTGGCTTCCAATTCGATGCGGTCCGCGAGGTTGCTCGCGAAGTTTTCCAGCTCGGTGATCATGGTCTTCGCGTGGCCCAGCAGGATATTGTAGCCGAAGACCGACGGGATCGCCACGACGAGACCGGAGATGGTGGTCAGCAACGCCGCGGACACGCCCGGCGCGAGGGTCTGGATGCTGGCGCTCTGCATGACGGACACCGCGCTAAACGCTTCCATGATGCCCCACACGGTGCCGAACAGGCCCATGAAGGGGGCGCCCGACACCAGCGACGCGAGAATGATCATGCTCGACTCGTACCGGAGCGACTGGCGGGCCAGGGCGCGCTGGAGGGCGTTCTCGGCGTGCTCCAGCCGGGAGCGGATCTGGTCATCGCCCTTCTCCTTGCCGATGGCGGCGGCGCGCCAGTAGGCCTCGAGGGCGTCGGACAGCAGGTCGGCGTAGGGAATATCGCGGCGGTCGCGGAGACTCTCCGGGAGATCGAGAATGTGCCGTTCCTGGCCCAGCTTGCGTTCAAAGAGCAGGTTCAATTGCCGCAATTTCTTCAGGTCGGAATATTTCCCGATCATCACCGCCCAGGCAAAGATGCTGAAGACGGCGAGCAGCGCGATGACGGCCTGACCGACCGGGTCGGTCGTGAGGAAGACGTGCCAGACGTTGATGGTGGAGGCGGCGAAGAGGGCGGGAAAGAGACTGGGCATGTGGCTGGAGTGTTGAAGCGTTTGCGCGGGGCAATCAACGGAATACTCATGGGGTGTTTTCAAACCCGCGGTCGCGGGAAATCGATGGAGGGACGGTCTCTTTACCGTCCGGGTTGGCGGACCAGCCTGCCCACGGCGAGGAAGGAGACCAGCCCTCCATTGGCAAATGCCTCGGGACTTGCCCCGAGGATTTTTATCGCGGCGAATTCAGATTTCCCCGATTGGGCTGTTTGAATCTGGTTGCGCGCCCGCGCCAACCTTTGTTCGGTGGAGTCACTCCCGTTTTCATGTCCTCTCCGCCCAAATCTGCCGGCAAGCTTATCACCTTCGAAGGTTCCGAAGGCAGTGGCAAATCCACCCAGATCACCCGCCTGGCCGCCTATCTGCGGCAGCACGGCCGCGAAGTCATCACCACCCGCGAACCCGGCGGCACCGAGATCGGCGAACAGATCCGGAATATCATCGTTCATAATGCCAAGGGGGACGAGATGTGTCCCGAGACGGAGCTCCTGCTCTTCACCGCCGCCCGGGCCCAGGTGGTACGCGAGGTTATCGCCCCGGCCCTGGCCCGCGGCGCCGTCGTCCTCAGCGACCGTTACCTCGACTCCACCACGGTTTACCAGGGCATGGCCCGTAACCTCGCCCCCGCGCCGGTCAACACGATCAATCAATTCGCGGTCGGCGGCGTCATGCCGCACCTTACCATCGTCATCGATGTCCCCACCGAGGTCAGCCTCGCGCGGATCCGCCAGCGCGTCACGGGCCTGCCGGACCGGATGGAACGGGAAGATCAGTCTTTCTACACCAAGATCCGCGAAGGCTACCTGCGCTTGGCGCAACAGTGTCCCGAGCGCGTGCTGGTCGCCGACGGCACGCTCACGCTTGATGACTTGGAGATAGTAATCCGCACCGAAGTGCAGAAGCACTTGCGTTGATATCCATGAATCCAGTCAGGCTGAACCCAGTGAAATCAGGCCGTGCTGTGGCAGGACGGGGCCGCCGCCCATCGTCGCGGTGGCGCCAGCGGGGTCGTTCCACCGTCCACCGTCCACCGTCCACCGAACAATGACCCCGACCGCCCCCCTCCCCTGGCCCGCCGACCTCGCGGGCACCCCGACCGTGGTCGTGCTGGAGCGCGCCATTGAACGCCGGCACTTGGCGCACAGCCTCCTGCTCCACGGCGAAAACCTTGGCACGCTCGCGTTGGTGGCCCACGCCATCGCCGACCGGTTGCTCAACGACCCGCGCCAACCCAGCCAGCATTTCCCGCCGAAGCAGCATCCCGATTTCCACGCCCTGCGGCCCGCGGGCAAGATGCGGCAGATTGGCGCCGACCCCACCCGCGAGCTCATCGGCAAAATGCAGGTTTCCTGCACCGTGGCCCATCGCAAGGTCGCGGTGATCTACGAGGCCGACCGGATGAACACCACCGCCGCCAATGTTTTCCTCAAGACCCTCGAGGAACCGACGGCGAGCACGACCATTTTGCTGCTCACCACCCGCCCCTATTCGTTGCTGCCCACCATCCGGAGCCGCTGCCTGCATTTCCGTTTTACCGATGCCGGCAACGAGGCGCTGGCGGACGCCGACGAGACCACGCGCGGCCAGTGGAAAGCGGCGCGTGCTGATTACGCCGCCTGGCTCGGCCAGTTGTCCGCCGGGTTGGCGGACAAGCGCGCGATTGCCGACCAAGTAATGGGCGTCTACGGCCTCATCACCCGCTTCAACGCCGTGCTGGCGGCCGCGACCGAGATCATTTGGAAGACGCAAAAAGCGAAACTCCCCGAGGAGCTGGACGACGATGAGCAGATCGCCATCGAGACCGGGATCGCCAACGGGATCCGCCAGAAGCTTTTCATCGAGATCGAGTACACCACCCGCGCGTTCGCCCAGGAGCGGTTGCAGGCCGGAGATCACAGCGTGCGCCGCCCGCTCACCGCCGCCATCGAAAAACTCGAACACAACGCCGGTCTCCTCCGCTTGAACTTCAACGAAGCCGCCGCCTTCGAGGATTTCCTGCTGGCTTCGCTCCGCCTGTGGTCCAAGCGGTGAGTTAGTGGTGTCAGGTGGTAGGGCGGAGCGGCCCGCTCCGCCGTGGCGCACCGAGCCGGTGACGTGGGCGAAGCCTCGGCCGTGCGCCCTATCAACTTAATAGAATTCACTCATCCAAATCCTTCGAACCTTTGGCATCGGGTCCGGATATTATTGGAAGTTGGACTAACCCTAAAAACTCAGTTAAACGCGGCGGACGCGAAGAGCGCCGAGGTAAAGTCAGGTTTGTTGGCCTTATTAACCTCATTCTACCAACATCCTCTAGCTAATGGACTTTACAAGGAGGGAGGATGGGCAGGTAATGAGCGATGGCCCGCAAATTTCCGGCACTGGGAGAAGCGTTGGTGAAGCCGATCGAGGCGGCGTGGGCCGAGCCGCAGTCCGAGTGGGCTCGGCAGCGCCTGCGGGTCGTGCGGCTGATCGCGCAGCACGAGCTGACGGCGGCCCA
>JANMVS010000520.1:0-1790 GCA_031392885.1 Verrucomicrobiota bacterium | reverse complement strand
CCGTGGGCGAGACCCATGCGGAGCGCTATAAGTTCACGAACTTCGTGTCCGATGAGCTACCGGCCAACCTGCCGCGCTACCTCATGGGCGTCGGCACGCCGATCGACATGCTCGAGGCCGTGCACCGCGGCGTGGACATGTTCGACTGCATCATCCCCGGCCAGCTGGCGCAACGCGGCGTGGCTTTCACCGCCCGCGGCAAGGTCCAGCTCCGCCGCATCACCCATAAACTCTCCGAGGCCCCGCTGGAGGCCGGCTGCGATTGCGCCACCTGCCGGCAGTACTCCCGCGCCTACCTGCATCACCTCGTCAAGGCCGACGAGATGCTCGGCTGGCACCTGCTCGGCATTCACAATTTCGCCTTCTACCACCGGCTGCTGCGCGACATGCGGGCGGCCATTTTGCGCGACGACTTTGTCGCGTTCTATGAGCAAAACCGCCCCCAGCTCGGCCGTAGCGACGAGGAGAATGTCATCCACCCGGTGAAGAAGCGCGGCCTGGCCCGCACCAAGCATCTGGGCGACTACGACATCGTCACCAGTCCGGAAGGCTACTCCAGCATCCGGCAGATCAGCTCGGGCGAGGTGATGCATTCGGTCAACCGCCCGAGCGACGAGGCGCAGAAACTTTACGTCGGACAGTCCGGTCTGGCGGCGCGCTTGCTCAAAAATGGGTGGAGTCGGGGCGCCCTTGCCCCGGAATCAGATCAAAATGCGGCGAGGGTGCCGCATCTCCATGAAAAAACCGCGCTGGCCCGCGACGGCGACGAAGCCGAGCTGGTCATCTGGGATGTCGGCCTCGGCGCCGCTTCCAACGCCATGGCGGCACTGCAGTGTTTTGAAAAAGCCCTGGCCGACCACGGCGCCGCGGCGCTGCGTCCGCTGCGGCTGGTGAGTTTCGAGATCAACCTGGATCCGCTGAAGCTCGCGGCAAAATTCGCCAGCCACTTCCCGCATCTGCGCCACGGCGCCCCGCATGCCATTTTGGAGCACGGCCGGTGGACGCATGTTTCCGGTTTGCTGGAGTGGGAGCTGCATCCGGGCGATTTTCTGCAGTATCTGGAGTCGGCGAAGATCCCGGATGACATCTACTACGATCCCTTCTCCGCCAAGACCGACACCGGGCTGTGGGCCGCGGAGGTGTTTGCGCGCATCCACCGTCACTGCGGGCCGAAATCCGCCGCGCTCTACACCTACTCCTCGGCCACCGCCGTGCGCGTGGCGCTGCTCACCGCCGGTTTCTTTGTGGCGGAAGGCGTCGGCACGGGCCCGAAGGCGGACACCACGCTCGCGTTCACTCGAGCCGATGAGGCGCAGGCACATCCAGCCGCGCCCAAGTTGCTGGGGTCGGAGTGGCTCGGGCGCTGGCGGCGGAGCGTGTCGAAATTTCCGGCCGGCCTCGCGGAAAGCGACCGGCTGGCTTTTGAGCGGCGCATCGAATCGCACCCGCAGTTTGCGGGAGCGGTCTAGCCCGGATATTTCACCCTCTGCTCGCAACCAATACCACACCCGGTGCCAAATCTTTTTCCGCATTCACGGCTGCTCGGGATATCCGGGCTCGGCCTTGTTATGCTCGCGGGTCTCTCACTCATTTGTAGGAGCCTGTTTGCAGGCGATTCGGCCCGCCCGCCGATTGATGGCGCAGGGAATCGCCTGCAAGCAGGCTCCTACATTCTGCCCGCGATAAACATTTTATCCCCATGCTCCGCCACCTGATCAATCCCGGCCTGGAGTTGCGGCAGCTGCAACCGGCCGACGCGCCCGCCCTGTTTGCCGTTGTGGACGCCAACC
>JANMVS010000506.1:0-5060 GCA_031392885.1 Verrucomicrobiota bacterium | reverse complement strand
CGGCATGGCCGTCGCCATGGGCGCCTTCGGCCTCAGCTTCTACCGGTGGTATCAGGCCGGCGAACACCAGGGTCCAAAAAAATAGGGCAAACCCGTCCGGGGGTAGGAGCCTGCAAAAAAGGCGCTCGCGGGAGACGAGCGCCGACAAACTTGAGGGTTTGAACTATCAGGCTTGGGCCGGAGGGATAAGATCGTCGATCGAGTCGCTTTCCGCGTTCACATCGGCAAACAGCCAGGTGGACAGGTAGCGCTCGCTGCTCGACGGAATGATCACGACGATCTGCTTGCCTTTGTTTTCCGGGCGCTGCGCCAGTTGGAGCGCGGCCCACACGGCGGCGCCGGAGGAGATGCCGATCGGTATGCCGTCGAGTTGGTTGACCTGCTTCGTCACCGGGCCGGAGTCGATTTCCTTCACCCGGATGACTTCGTCGTAAATCTTGGTGTTCAGCACGCCCGGCACAAAACCGGCGCCGATGCCCTGCAGCTTATGCGGACCGGGAGCGCCGCCCGAGAGAACCGGCGAAGCATCTGGCTCAATCGCCACAATCTTGATGCCGGGCTTGCGTGCTTTCAGAACCTCGCCGACCCCGGTGATGGTGCCGCCGGTGCCGATGCCCGAAACGACGATGTCCACCTTGCCGTCGGTGTCATTCCAGATCTCCTCGGCGGTGGTGGTGCGGTGGATGGCGGGATTGGCCGGGTTGGTGAATTGCTGGAGAATGACACTATTCGGAATCTTCGTCTGCAGTTCTTCGGCCTTGGCAATGGCCCCCTTCATGCCCTTCGGCCCCTCGGTGAGGACGAGGCGCGCGCCCAGGATCTTCAGGAGCTTGCGGCGCTCGGTGCTCATCGTCTCGGGCATGGTGAGAATGAGCTTGAGACCCTTGGCCGCGGCGACGAACGCCAGTGCGATGCCGGTGTTGCCGCTGGTCGGCTCGATGAGGACGGTATTCCGGTTGATTTTGCCCGATTTCAGCGCGTCATCGATCATCGAAAACCCGATCCGGTCTTTGACGCTGGAGAGCGGATTGAAGAATTCGAGTTTGAGCAGGATGTCCGCCTGGGCCCCGTGGGCGGCGGCCGTGCGGTTGAGACGCACCAGCGGCGTGTTGCCAATGGTTTCGGTGATGTCGTGGTAGATCTTAGCCATAGTCAGCGGGGGGTTGAGAACGGGAGGGACGAATGAAAGGATTAATCCTAACTACTTTACTCAATTTAATTTTAATGCAACCAAGTCGAATGTCTTAAAGCCTATTTTTCCGTACCCCACCGGCGGTGCAGGAATTTTTCCCAAGGCGAAAACAACACCTTGTCGGCGAGCAGGCCGATGAAAACGATGACCAGCATGATGCCGACGACCTGTTCCATGGCGTTGAGTTCACGCCCGTAGTGCAGCAGGTGTCCCAGGCCAAAGCCGGTGAGGATGGTAACATAAATCTCCGCCGCCATCAGTGAGCGCCAGGCAAAGGCCCAGCCTTGTTTCATGCCGCTCACAATGAAGGGGAGCGAAGCCGGCAGCATTACCCACGCCCAGGTATGCAAGCCGTGCGAACCCATCGTGTGCGCTGCACGGATGTAGATGGGGTTGACGTTTCGCACCCCGGTTTCGGTCGCCAGAATCACCGACCATAAGGTACCCATCACCACCACGAACAGCATCGCTCCCTCGGTCTGACCGAACCACAGGAGCGCCAGCGGCACCCAGCATACACTGGGCAAGCCTTGCAGGCCCAGCGCCAGCACTCCGATGGTGTCACGCAAGGCACGAATGCGCGCCGTCAAAAAGCCCAGCGGGATGCCCGCCACGAGACCGATGAAATAACCCGCCAGCAACCGTTTCATGGTCACCACCGTGGTCGACCACAAGCTGCCATCGCGCGCAATCTCCCAGAGGTAACGTCCCACGCTTTCGGGTGACGGCACAAGTACTGGCGACCAAATCCTCGCCTGGCAGGCCCAGTGCCAGGCCGCAATCAGCGCGAGGAAAAAAACCGCCGCGGTCAGCGTCCGTTTCATGTGTCGCCCTCCGTCTGGCCCAGATGCCCCTTCAGCGCGCTCATGATCCGGGTGGCATAGGCGGCCAGGGCCACGCTGTTGATGTCGCGCGGTCGCGGCAGATCGATCTTGAATTCCTCCCGGATGCGGCCCGGGTGCGGGGAAAACAACACCACGCGGTCACCGAGGCACGCCGCCTCGCGCACGTTGTGCGTCACGAAGATGATCGTCACCTTGCGTTGCGCCCAGATGCGCTGCAGGTCGCCGTAAAGCTGTTCGCGGGTCAGGGCATCGAGGGCCGCGAAGGGTTCATCCATCAGCAACACGCTCGGGTTGGGCGCCAGCGCGCGGGCCAGCGCCACGCGTTGCTTCATGCCGCCGGACAGCTCATGGATACTGGCGTGCATGAATTTCTCCAGGCCGACCAATTTCAGGTAGTAGGCCGCCACCTCGCGCCGCTCGGCGTTGGTCAGGCCGGGTTTATGCTTCAGGCCAAACATGACATTACTGAAAGCATCCAGCCAAGGGAACAACGCTGACTCCTGAAACATCATCATGCGTTCGCGGCTGGGGGCGCGGACCGGCCGGCCGCCCGCCAGCAGGCTGCCTTCGCCGGGCATTTCCAGCCCGGCCAGCATATTGAGCAGCGTCGACTTGCCGCAACCGCTCGGCCCCAGCAGGCAGACGAACTCGCCTTCCGCCACGTGGAGACTGACCCGGTCCAGGGCGTGCACGCGCCCGCGCGCCGTGTCGAACCACTTGGACACATTGTCAATCGCGAGCCGGGCGGGCGGCGGGGCCGAGAGTTCTTGCTGCAGGGTCATGGTTGGAGGGAGAAAAGGCGGTCGAGGGGAATCGCGTCGCGCAGAAAGCCCGCGCTCTGCGCGTCACTGACGAGGGCGGACAGTTGGGCCGGCGTCACGTGGTCGGTGAATTTCAGCCGGCGCCAGGCGGCCGCCACGAGGGTCGCGGACATCTCCCGCCTGGTCTCCGCACTGAGGCCCGTCCGCACCAACGCCCGCGCCTGGTCCGGCTGGGCATTCAGCCACGTGGTGAGCTCAACGTGCGCGGCGCGGAATTTTTCCGCCAGGTCCCGGTGCGTCTGAAGAAACCTGACGCTGGTCACGAGCACGGTGGTGACGGCATCGGCTTGTTCCAGAAACACTTTGCCCCCGGCCTCCAATTCGAGGCGGGAAACCCACGGCTCCACGGTCCATACCGCATCAATCTTGCCCTGTTGGAACAGCGGCAACTGGTCGGCGTTGGCCGTGGGAATCACCCACACGTCGCCCCCGGTCAGCGTGATTTTAAAGTTTTGCTTTTTTAACCAGGCCCGTGCCGCCACGTCCTGCGTATTGCCCAGCTGCGGGGTCGCCACCTTCCGGCCGCGAAAATCGGCCGGCCGGGCGATCCGACCGTCGCCGGGCACCACCAGCGCCGCTCCTCCCTCGGCGGCGCCCGCGAGCACGCGAATCTCATCACCCCGCGAACGGAGGTAGGCGTTCAGCATTGGGTTCGGTCCGACGTAGGTCAGATCGATCGAGCCGGCAAAGATCGCCTCCATCGCGCTCGGGCCGGCATTGAATGGATACCACTGGATCGTGACCTCCGGACCGAGCCGTTCCTCGAACCAGCCCTGTTTCTCGCGCGTGGACTGGCTGCCGATGACCGCCTGGGCGTGAGTGACGTTCGGGAAGTAGCCGACGCGCAGGGTTGTTTTTTCCGCGCGCAACGCCGGGAAACTGATCGCTAACACTAACAGCAAGCCAAGCCGGAACACGCCGGGGAGGACAAATGCGGACGCGGTGAAAAGACCGGCGATCTGGCGCAACGGATCGCGGCTGCCTTCCACCGTGGGTTCGCGAAGTGTCTTGCTCATATGGCGTAGTCTCCGAGCAGCTGGTGAATGACGCCCTCCGTCGGACTGTTGCCGGAGATGCGACTCCTCCCCGGTTTGGTTTTGCCGCGTCCCCCGCCTTGCGGATCGACGGTAGCGCTGTAAGGCAGCGGCCGTCCGCTGATGATCATCTTGCGGGTGGTGACCTCGACGACGTCAGCGAGGGTATAACGGTCGAGAATGGCAGCGATCGCATTGCGCACATCGAGCATCAGCATGCGCAGGCCGCAGTGCGCCTCGTCCGGACAATTGCAGGGTTCGTAGGCGGTTTGGCTGACGCAACCGATGGGAGCGAGCGGACCGTCGATGAGTCGGACGATCTGGCCGATGAGAATCCCGCTGGCCGGCTTGGCGAGACGGTAGCCGCCATGCTTGCCGCGGACGCTCTCCACGAATCCCGCCTCGCGGAGCTGCTGCATCACCTGCTCCAGAAATTTCACGGGCAAATCCTCCGCCTTGGCCAGCTCCGCCACTCGCACCAACGAACGCCCCACCTTGGCGGCAATGCCGAGGTTGATCATGGAGCGGAGGGCGTATTCGCCACGTTTGGAGAGTTTCATTTAAGCTATCTACCCATAGTACATTAATTTAGTATGATTTAAATCAAGCTCAGATTCAATGGTTTGTCATATTTTTAAAAAAATCCTGTATTGCAAGTGTACGAATTATTTTATCTCGGCGGAGGCCAATCTAACCCGCTACCCTTAACCTATGACTTGGGAAATTGCGTTCGTACTTCTGCTGATCCTTGGTGCATTGCTGTGCTTTCTTCACGAAAAGATTTCGCCCGATGTCACCGCGCTGGTGCTGTTCGTGATCCTGCTGTTGAGCGGGGTCGTGCCCCAGAGCAAGGTCTTCGGTGTATTGTCCAACCCAGCTCCGCTGACCGTGGGTGCCATGTTTATTCTGAGTGCCGCGCTGGTTAAAAGCGGGGCCATCGACCGGCTGGCTGCCCTGCTCAACGGCCTGGCTGGCTTCAGTTACTACACGGTGATGCCGCTCATCGTCCTAGGCGTTGGTGGCCTCTCGGCTTTCATCAACAACACCCCGGTCGTCGTCGTGCTGGTGCCGGTGATCATCAGCCTGGCGCGCAAGATGCAGCTGCCGGCATCCAAGTTCCTCATTCCACTTTCCTATGCCGCCGTGCTCGGCGGCTGCTGCACCCTCG
>JANMVS010000478.1:0-8427 GCA_031392885.1 Verrucomicrobiota bacterium | reverse complement strand
GCCAGCAGCCCGATACCCTTCACCAAACCGGGCCGCCCGGCCACACCGGTTTTATTCAAGACCGTGAAGGCGCCGCCGCCGCCCAGGTCCGACTTGCTGGCGTACGTCTTGATCCACACGCCATGCTGGTCGATGGCATGCGCGCCCTGACGGTGATTGCCGTTCATCAGGCGCTTCTCCTCCGACATCTCCGCGGGCAGGAGCCGGTCGTGCACCGTCAGTTGCGAGACGCCGGCGAACAAATCAATGCCCGCCTGGGCATCGGATCCAATCAGGTTGAGCACAAAGAAATCCTTTTTCTCGGGGTCGCCCTCCACGCGTGCCCCGTTCACGACCCAGCCGCGATATTCCTCGTAGAGTGAAAAGCCGTCGCCGTTGTCCGACTGCCCCGTGACCTTGTCGTCATCCAGATCGTCGGCCCCGCCCTTGTGCTGGCTCTTCCAACCGTCCGCGATGTGAGAATCAGGCAATCGTTTCGGTACGCGCAGACCAGTCTCGGATTTGCCCTTGAGTTTGCCTCGAACCCGCCGCCCGTCGCTCATTATCGCGGTGACCTGCAACGTGGACCAGCCACCCCAGTCGTAGGGGACCACTTTGACAGTGTCGGTATAACCCTGCTGAACCGCCCGCTCTAGTTTTTGTTTTTCGTTGCTGAGCTGGAAATATCCGCCGGCCGCATCCAGATCGAGATCGAAGCGGGTGTCCTTCGCTTCCAACGGCCAGTTCATGGCCACGCCGGGTTCCTTCGAGGTTTGAACCAGCTCCCAAACAAATTGCTCCACCTTGGTCTTCGGCACGCCGCCCTTGGCGGTCTCGACCCGCGCGGTGACTTCCAACGCCGGACCGGCCCCGACATCGGGCGTGGTCTCCGGCCGCCAAGTCGCATAATCGGCCGGCTCCTCGATCACGAGACGGAGCTCATCCATGGAAGTCGGCTCGAGATAGATTGTGTAATCCCAGAGGACATCGGGGGCTACCCCCATGGTTCCGTAGATCAGCGGGAATGGGCCTTCCTTCTTGTCGTTGCTTCCCAGCAAAACCGAGACCGTCTTCGGATAAGGATGGTTATCCGTACTGCCCATGCCGATGGCCGTAACGTCGATTTTTTCGCGCACCGTCGTGTCTGGACCAATGATCAGATCGTGTTCGGGGTTCTGCTCCTCTTTGGTGGGAACGTGAATGAAGAGCAGTGACCGGGCTTCCGTTGGCAATCGACCCGACGACATCCGGACCGACCAACCCCGCTCGCGATGAAACTGAAGTTCCACCCGCGGATCACCGCTGAAATCCAAGGCACCGTTGGCTGTGTAGTTCCATTCGATCTCGACGTACCCCTTCCAGTCCGGGTCGTTGCCGTGACGTTCGGGCACGTGCGCGAAATAGTGGTAGCCCGCTGTGTATTCCGAGCCCGTCACCTTGCCGGTCCAGACCGACGGGTCGCTCTCGTATTCGTCGAGCACGAAATCGACGCTGACAAACGCATTGAAATCAAAGGTCCAATGCGCGCCCTTGCCGCCGGTTGTACGCATCATCTGGTCGTGCACGCCCATCGTTACGGGATTGGCCCGCGCCGTAGCCACCATGGTCCCGCGCCAGGCATTCACCTCGTGAAAACGCGCTGGACCGTCATTGGCATCGTCCGCCCAGACAGAGTTCGCGAAAAACAGCAGGCAAATGACCGCGCGAGTGAGCGGCAGGCTGCTCTGCCACAACCCAGGTCCGGCAATGGCCGGACGGCTGCGATGGAAAGGCTCCGTTGCGTCGTGCGCCATTCTCATGGGGGATGCGGTCAGGGAGAATGATTACGCCCGGCGCGTCGATGGTATTATCACCGGAGCGCCCTGCTTGGGCGCCCAAAGGTGTCGGTTCATCCCCCTTTTACCCGTCCGTCGTGGCTTCGGTGCAATCGGGTGCTTCTTGTGGCCAGCCCCTGACTCCGGTCGGGTTGATGCGTGTCATCCGTGGCCTGCTGTGCCGGTATTACCCTTTCCCCCACTTGACCGGTCGGGTGATGTTTGAAAGGTTTTCGTGCCTACCATGCTGATCCTCCGCGGCTCACCTGCCCTCTCCTCTTTCCGCCTCGCCAAACTCCTGCAGGATCTCACCGCCGCTGGCCTGCCCGCCTGCGCTCTCGACGCCGAGTTTGTCCATGTGGTCGAGGTGGTCCGCGAACTGACCTCCACCGAGCGCAGCGTGCTCGACCAGTTGCTCACCTACGGTCCCAACCGTGATCCCGCCCGGGTCAACGGCGTCGTCCAGGTCGTCGCCCCGCGCCCCGGCACCATTTCCCCCTGGTCCTCCAAGGCCACCGACATCGCCCACACCTGCGGGCTCACGGCCATCAAGCGCATCGAACGCGTCATCGCCTACACCGTCGATGTCGGTGAAACCGCCCCGCCTTTCCCGCTTTCCCCCCTCGACTCGGCCCAGTTGCGGATCCTGCGGAGCAAGCTGCACGACCGCATGACGCAAGCCGTCTTCGGCGACCTGGCCGCCTGTGAGATGCTTTTTAGACACGAGTCACCGCACCCGCTGGGGACCATTCCGGTGCTGGCCGCCGGCCGCGCCGCCCTCGTCGCCGCCAACCACGACCTCGGCCTCGCGCTCGCCGAGGACGAGATCGACTACCTCCTGGAAAACTTCACCAAGCTCGGCCGCAACCCCAGCGACGTCGAGCTGATGATGTTCGCGCAGGCCAACTCCGAGCATTGCCGTCACAAGATCTTCAACGCCACCTGGGAAATCGACGGCTCCGCGAAGGACAAGTCGCTGTTCCAGATGATCAAGCACACCTACGAGCTGCACTCCGCCGGCATCCTCTCGGCCTACAAGGACAACGCCGCCGTCTTCACCGGCACCCGGGGCGGCCGCTTCTACAGCGACCCCCGTACCCACGAATACGCTGCGCACGACGAGGAAATTCACCTGCTCTGCAAGGTCGAGACGCACAACCACCCGACCGCCATTTCCCCTTTCCCCGGTGCCGCCACCGGCTCCGGCGGCGAGATTCGCGACGAAGGCGCCACCGGCCGCGGCTCGAAACCCAAGGCCGGGCTCGTCGGCTTCAGCGTTTCCAACCTGCGCCTGCCCGGCGCGGTCCAGCCCTGGGAAAAGGACTTCGGCAAACCCGGCCGCATCGTCTCCGCCCTCGACATCATGATCGAGGGACCGCTCGGCGGTGCCGCCTTCAACAACGAGTTCGGCCGCCCGGCCATCAACGGCTATTTTCGGACGTATGAGGCCGAGGTACCCTCGGCAGTTGAAGCTAAAAGTTTAAGTTCAAGAAAAGGCACCCCTTCGACTTCATCTTCAACTTCCCACTTAAACTCGCCGCAGGCGACCGAACTCCGCGGCTACCATAAGCCCATCATGCTCGCCGGTGGCCTCGGCAACATCAAGGCCGAGCACGTGCAGAAGGGGCAGATCAACCCCGGCGACCAGCTCGTAGTTCTCGGCGGTCCGGCCATGCTGATCGGCCTCGGCGGCGGCGCGGCCAGTTCCCTGGCCAGCGGACACGGCGACGAGAACCTCGATTTCGCCAGCGTCCAGCGCGACAACGCCGAGATGGAGCGCCGCTGCCAGGAAGTCATCGACCGCTGCTGGGCCCTTGGGGCGGACAACCCCATCTCGTTCATCCACGACGTAGGGGCCGGCGGCGTATCCAACGCCCTGCCCGAACTCGTCAATGACGGTGGTTGCGGCGGCAAATTCAACCTCCGCCGTCTGCCCAACGACGAGCCGGGCATGTCCCCGCTCGAGCTCTGGTGCAACGAATCGCAGGAGCGCTACGTCCTCGCCGTCCCCGCGGACCGCCTCGACACCTTTGCCCGGCTCTGCGCCCGCGAACGCGCCCCCTATGCCGTCGTCGGTGAGGCCACCGCGGCGAAACAACTCGTCGTCGCGGATCCGCATTTCCAGAACACCCCCATCGACCTGCCCCTCGACGTCCTGCTGGGCAAACCACCGCGCATGCACCGCAAGGAAACCTCGCTGTCGCGCCCGCAGCATCGGCTCGACTTGCGCAGCGTGACCCTCCTGGAGGCCGCGAAGCGCGTCCTCTCCCACCCGGCCGTTGCCGACAAGACCTTCCTCATCTCCATCGGCGACCGCACGCTGGGCGGATTGATCGCCCGCGATCAGATGGTCGGACCGTGGCAGGTACCCGTCGCCGACTGCGCCGTCACGGCCGCCACGTTCGACGTCTATACGGGCGAGGCCATGGCGATGGGTGAACGCACCCCCGTCGCCGTCAACAATGCCGCGGCGTCCGCCCGCCTCGCTGTGGGCGAGGCCCTCACCAACCTCGCCGCCGCGCAGGTCGGTGACCTCGGCAAGGTGAATCTCTCGGCCAACTGGATGGCCGCGCCCGGGGTCCCCGGCGACGCCGCCGACCTTTACGCCGCGGTGCAGGCCGTCGGCATGGAACTCTGCCCCGCCCTCGGCATTACCATCCCAGTCGGCAAGGACTCGATGAGCATGTCCACCGTCTGGCACGATGGCTCGGAGCAGAAACGAGTCACCGCTCCCATCTCGCTCATCGTCTCTGCCTTCGCGTCCGTCACCGACATCCGGCTCACGCTCACCCCGCAGTTGCAGCGCCCCAGCGCTACTGTTGAAGTTTCAAGTTTAAGTTTAAGCCAGACTTCAACTTCTCACTTAAACTCAGAACCGAGCGAAGCGACGGTTCTGCTATTGATCGACCTCGGCCGGGGCAAAAACCGCCTCGGGGGTTCCATCCTCGCCCAGGTCGTCTCCCAGATGGGCGAGGCCACACCTGACGTCGACAACGCCACAGACCTCAAGAATTTCTGGAAGGTTATCCAGCAACTCGGCCGGGATAAGAAACTTCTCGCCTACCACGACCGCTCCGACGGCGGCCTGCTCGCCACCGTCGCCGAGATGGCCTTCGCCGGCCACACGGGCGCGGATCTCGAGCTGCCGCATCTGCACGAACCCTTTGCCGCGCTCTTCAACGAGGAACTTGGCGCGGTCCTCCAGGTGCGAGAAAACGACCTCGACGATGTCTACCTCGCCCTGCGGGAGAACGGCCTGAAGGCCTGCGTCTCGCGCCTTGGCACCCTGAACTCCCACTACGCCCTGCGCGTGAAGCAGTCGGGCAGGGAGCTCTTCAACGAGAGCCTCGTCACGCTCCGTGGCTGGTGGTCCGACGTCACCCACCGCATCGCCGCCCTGCGCGACAACCCCGCCGCCGCCGACTCCGAGCACCAGCTCCGGCTGGACCGAGACGACCCGGGCATCACGACGCTAATTACTTTCGATCTGAAGCCTAGTGTCACAGAGAACACGGAGAAGGACACAGAGCGCACAGAGTCCAACCATATGGACCCGACTGCCTCCTCTTCCTCTGTGTCATTCTCTGTGCCCTCCGTGTCGAAAAATCGTCCCGCCATCGCGGTCCTCCGCGAGCAGGGCGTCAACGGGCAGGTCGAGATGGCCGCGGCATTCACGCGCGCGGGCTTCAAGGCCATCGATGTCCACATGACCGACATCCTCAGCGGCCGCGTGGCGCTGAAGGATTTCCGCGGCCTCGCGGCCTGCGGCGGCTTCAGCTACGGCGACGTGCTCGGCGCCGGCGAAGGTTGGGCCAAGAGCATCCTCTTCCACGACCGGGCCCGGGCCGAGTTTGCGGCCTTCTTCGCGCGCGAGGACGCCTTTGCCCTCGGCGTGTGCAACGGCTGCCAGATGATGAGCAATCTTCACTCGATCATTCCGGGTTCCGACCACTGGCCGCATTTCGTGCAAAACAAATCCGAACGCTACGAAGCCCGCTTCGTGTCCGTGAAGATCGAGCAGACCCCCAGCATTTTTTTCCAAGGCATGGCGGGTTCCGTCCTCCCCATCGCCACCGCCCACGGCGAAGGCTTCGCCGAGTTTGCGAGCGCAGAGGCGGCAAAACGGTGCAGTGATTCTGGCTTAGTCTGTGCACGTTTTGTTGATAACCAGCAGGCGCTCGCATCGCGCCGTAGCCTTGGCGAAGGCGGACCCACGACCGGACCGCTCTACACCGAACAATATCCCCTCAATCCCAACGGCTCGCCCTTCGGCCTGACGGCCCTCACGACCACCACCGGCCGGGTCACCATCATGATGCCGCACCCGGAGCGGGTGCACCGCACCGCCTGCATGAGCTGGGCGCCCGCCGACTGGCCGGAAGATTCCCCGTGGATGAAAATGTTCTATAACGCGCGGGCCTGGGTTGGCTGATCGTCGGTTGGCCGTGGGGCGCCGCCTACCCGCGGCCACCTGAATTTGGGTGCTCTGGCGTCTTCACTAGGTCCCAAATGACCTATAAGTCTTATGTATGCCGCCACCCTCGACCTCTGGCTTCATCCCGGCCCACGGCAACTACCGGGAGCTGCTCTCCTACCAGAAAGCCGAAGTCAGCTACGATCTCACCTACCGTTTCTGCCAGCGCTTCCTCGTCCGAAGCGACCGAACCATCGGCCAGATGGTGCAGGCGGCACGCTCCGGCAAACAAAACATTCTCGAAGGCAGCAAGGCCTCCGGCACCTCAAAGGAAATGGGTCCTCCGCTCACTTTTCCCGCAACACCGCCGTTACCGCGTAATGGTCGGACGGAAAATGACCGTCCGCGGTCCGGGCGCGATCGATCGTCGCCGCCTCGGCCGTGAAGTGCGGCGAGTGAAAGATATAATCTATCCGCGAACCCGTGGTGCCGCCCTGGAAAGCATGGAAGCTGAGTTCGTCCGGCAACCGCTGCACATGCACCTCCCGATAGGCGTCGATCCAGCGGATCGCCGCCGGTGCGGTCGAGCGGACGAGGACGGCATAGGCAGGATTGTCTTCCGTAACATTCAAATCGCCGGATAAGACGGCGGGCAGGCCGCCCGCGATCGGCCAGAGTTCCCGCGAGATCACCTGGCTCGCCTCCTGGCGCGCAACCACGCCGATGTGATCGAAGTGCGTATTCGCGAAAACCAACTCCCGGCCCGTGGCGGTTTCGCGCAGGCGCACCCAGCTGCAAATGCGCGTGAGCGCAGCATCCCACGATTTGCTCCCGGGGACGGTCGGTTGTTCCGACAGCCAGAAGTCACCCTGCCCGATCGCCAAGAAGCGGTCCCGCGAAAGCCGATCAGTGCCCACTCACCCTGGCGTTTGCCATCTTCGCGCGCGTTGCCGCTGAACGCAGCACGGTCGCCCCGGCGACCAGAAGGGTTACGACGGAAAGAAACAGCGAAGACGAGCGCAGGGCTGGCTTCATAGGAGATGGAATGCTGGTGACAGCTTTCCTGCCAAGGTTTCACCGGCCAAGAGATCCTCTTCATTTTGGTTATCATCCTGGGCATCCTCACGGCGCTGGCGTATTCAGCCATGCAGAAGGTCCGGCAATCAAGTCACGACAAGGCCGTGCTGTGCCCCATCCGCCGGCTGTCCGCCGCGGCCGGCCAGTCTTTTCTCGAGAACGGCGTCAGCACGGTCCGCATGGAAGACCTCGTGGGCGCGACCAACTACGTGAAGGCCCTGAATCCGATTGACTGTGAGGTCTACCCGGCCGCCTTCACGCAGGGCGTCACGATCACCGTGACCGGCGTCGCCGGCCCGGTGCGCCGCGGCGGAGCGGGCCGCTCCGCCCTACCTCACGCATCGTGCTGTCCGCCTTCCCGGCTCCACGATAGGATTGAAAGCCCGGCGATGATGGCTAACGTGCCGGCATGAAAAAGCGTCCCAACCCGGCCAGCAGCCCCTCCGCGTTTTCGATCATCCGACAATTCAGCGGCCCGCCTTTTTCCGTCACGCTCGAAAGCGCGGATCTCCGCCGCCATTGGATGGAGGAAATTCTCGAGCCGGGCCCAGCCGGCCAGGCGCCGGGGAAGCGCCGGACCAAGCCGGCGAAAAAATAGGCCCGGGCAGATCCGCGAACTTTCAAGTCTCAACCCGCCTCAAATACCATGGAATCAAACACTCCCACCGTCTCGAAAAAAATCCTCTGGACCGGCCGCATCATGAGCGCCGTGCCCGCCTTGATGTTGTTGTTCAGCGCCAGCATGAAACTCGCCCACCCGCCCCAGCTCGACGAAGGCTTTACGCACCTGGGTTGGCCCATCGGCCTCGCCCTCATGCTGGGCGTGCTCGAGCTTGGTTGCACCGTGATCTATCTTATCCCGCGCACCGCGGTGCTCGGGGCGATCCTGCTTACCGGCTACATGGGCGGGGCCATTGCCACGCATGTCCGCATCGGCGAGCCCGTCTACCTGCATATCGCCTTTGGCGTGCTCATCTGGGGCGGGCTCTACCTCCGCGACCCGCGGTTGCACGCGCTCATGCCACTGCGGCGCTAGGGTCTGTCTTCGATCTCGGTTTCACCGCAGGTTGCCAGCAGAAGCCCGGCTCCGCGCTGAAAGTGCTATTATTGTGGGCGGGGTGCCCTCACCCCGCGAGGCATGCG
>JANMVS010000436.1:0-3223 GCA_031392885.1 Verrucomicrobiota bacterium | reverse complement strand
CGAGGTTGCCGATGGCCCTACGGCTCGACCATCACTGGCAGGCCGGTCCACACGACCGACAGCAGGGTGCGCGCATCCCAGTTCGCGAGGCGGAAGCAACCGTGGGATTCCGTGCGGCCGACTTTTTCCGGATCAGGTGTGCCGTGAATGCCATAGCCGCTGCGGTCGAGTCCGATCCAGGCGACCCCCACGGGATTATTTGGACCCGGGGGCAAAATGAGTTTTCGACCCAGAGTCTGGGCTTCGGGTGATTCGGGAAACACGGCCGGATCGAACGTATAATTGGGATCGGGCGCGATGACGGTCACATGCAGTTCGCCGACGGGACGTTTTTCCACGTTCCGGGCGATGCTGACGGGAAAGTGCAGGAGGATGCGACCGGTGGCATCGATTGCCTCAAGCTCATGCGCGGCGAGTCCGATTCGCAGCCGGTCGACTTTATCGGTGATGCTGATGCGTTCGACCGCCGGAACTTGAATACTGACTCCGGGCAACAGGTCATCCCAGAGCACTCTCGGATTAATTTTTTTCAGGTAGTTCGGGCTGGCATGATAACGCTCGGCGGCCTGCTCGAGCGCGCTACCGTACGCGAGGTCCGGCACCTCCGACTTGCCGAGCCAGGTGGCGGGGACAGGATTGAGCTTGGCCAGATCCTCCGCGCTGAACGTGTGGGTGGTCAGAGCCGGGGCCGTGAGCAGGAGATTCTCGCGGGTGGCCTGATTCAGTTCCCCGGTCTCTTCCAATCCCGCGTTGCGCTGGAAGGCCCGGAGCGCCGCGGCGGACTGCGCCCCACGCACCCCGTCGATCGAGCCACTGGAAAAGCCCCGGCGCGCCAACTCCACCTGCGCCTCCAGCCAGTTGGCCACCGGGCGGAGATCCTCCGCCGTGACGGCCGCCGGCGGCTCGGTGGGGGATTCTATCTCGGCGGGCTGAGCGGGGGTGTCCTCCGGCGGGGCGGGGGGTTCAGGGTCGCGGTCGGCGCGCAGCTGCCCGGCGGCGCCGAGGGCGAGCCACAGGCAGAAAAAAAAGGCGGAACCGGGCGGCTGCATCGGCGCTGAAGATGTCCACTCGGGCTAAAATGAAAATGCGGAAATGCATCCAGGGAGTGACTTCAATCGCCCGTCCCCTCATCGATTTTTGCCGCGAACGCGGGCTTGAAAACACTCCTCAAACCCAACGTTGGAGTCCAGGGAACCGCTAATCAGTTTCGCCAAGGGGCGAAACTTAAACTCACCCCTCCGACTGATCGTCTCCGGGATAAGCTCCGGGGGTCTGCTGATCGCAGACTGAGATTCTGCCGGCGATCAGCCGGCCCCCCGAAACCCAGTGGCGGAGACGATCAGCCGGAGCACACCTTGAAGGCTTCATCCCTGGGATGAAGCCATTAGTGGTTAACTCTTCCGGGGCTGGGGGGCTCGCGCCAACTTTCACCCACTGGATTCAGCGAAGGGCCCAAAATTATGATAGGCCGGGCCGGGCATGAAATCGGCGCCGCCATCGGGGATTTTTGGGAATTCCCCTCGCTTCGGATGCATGCGCTCCGCTAGGTCTCTGGGATGGCCACTTCGCCGACAGTTTCAACCAAGCCGGAATCTGCCTCGCCCTGTCCCTGCGGCAGCGGGAAAAACTTCGGCAATTGCTGCGCCCCCCTCATCGCCGGCTCGCAGTCGGCGGCCACCGCGGAATTACTGATGCGCGCCCGGTTTACGGCGCACGTCATCCGTGACTACCGTTTCCTGCACGACACGCACCGCCCCACCGCCGGCAAGCCCTATGTGGCGGAAGAGGGTGAGCCGGTGATGCAGTGGACCAAACTCGTCGTCCATGGGTACGAGACCACCAGCGATGCCGACAAGTCGTTTGTTGATTTTTCCGCTTACGGCATCGACGACGGCGTCGAGAAGGTCCTGCAGGAAAAGGCGGAATTCCTCCGGATCAACGGCACCTGGCTCTACAATCGCGAGGCCCGCCTGGGTCCCGCGCCCTACAAGGCCGCCGCGCCGAAGCCCGGCCGCAATGAACCATGTCCCTGCGGCAGCGGCAAGAAATTCAAACACTGCTGCCTGCTCAAGTCCTAGCCCGGATATTTCATGGAGCCACGGCGACCTCGCCGTGGTTCGCTCGCAAACCGCAGCCCGTTCGACGAGCTCAGGGCCCCGAGCCAGTCGCGGGGCGGGGTCGCTGCGGCTCCAGTAAACAGATTGTTGTCAGCTATCATTCTGAGTGTGGAATGTTCGGCCCATTGAGGTTCGCTTGATAGACTGACGCCATGCGGCCTGGCCTCATGTGGCTTTTGGAGGGCCCGTCTCCTTTGCCGGGCGACGGCCCGGACAAACACCGGGTTTGGTGCGCCAAACAACGGCGCGACGGGCCGCGGTCCGTCGGGAGACGGACCCTCCACCCGATCCAATCAGTCAGGCTATCATGCAAACCTCAGTGGGCGGCCTGCTGCGGCGTCAGCGGCGGGCCACGCGCAGGATCGCCGCCACACTGCGATCGACATCGGCGTCGGTCGTCGCCCACGAGGAGACGCTGATGCGCATGGCGGTCCGGCCCTGCCAGAGGGTGACTCCACACCAGCAGGTGCCCTCGTCCTGCACGGCTTGGATGACGCGGTTGGTTTCCCCGGCGTCACCGAACGAGACCAGCACCTGATTGAGCACGACGTCATTGAGGATTTCGCAGCCGGCCGCGGATAATTTTTGTGCGAAACGCTGGGCCTGCGCGCAATTGCGTTCGATCATCCCTGCCAGGCCCTCGCGGCCGAGCGAGTGCAGCGCGGCCCAGACCTCGACGCCCCGGGCGCGCCGGGAGAGTTCCGGGGTGAAATCCGCCGGGTTGCGGTGGTCGCTTTGCGTCGGCAGGTATTCCGCGGTGATGGCCATCGCGGCCTGCAGCGCGTGGGCGTCGCGCACAAAGGCGAGGCCCGAATCGTAGGGGACGTTCAACCACTTGTGGGCGTCGGTGGCCCACGAGTCTGCCTGCACGATGCCCGCGGCCAGATGACGCCGCGCGGGCGTGACCGCCGCCCACAAGCCGAAGGCCCCATCGACATGCACCCACGCCCCGGCGGCATGGGCCCGCAGGCAGATTTCCGCGATGGGATCGAACGCCCCCGTATTCACGTTGCCGGCCTGCACACACACGATGGTCGGGCCGGAGATCGCCGGCAGACAGTCGGCGCGCATCCGGCCCTGGTCATCGACAGGGACCTTGACCACGC
>JANMVS010000434.1:0-5629 GCA_031392885.1 Verrucomicrobiota bacterium | reverse complement strand
GCCAGCAGGGAAAAGTCGACGGTGAATTGGGGCGGGGTGGCCAGGCTGGCTTCCATTTCGTCGATCCATCCGGCGCGCTCCCCGGGAAATGAATCATAGGCAGGAATGTAGGGCTTGAGGTCGAAAACCGGGGTGCCATCGACGAGATCGCACGCGCCGAGAATGAGCCGCCGGCCCTCCACCGCGATGAGTTGCACGGGCGTCAGGCCCAGCGGATTCGGCCGGTGCGGGGAACGCGTGGCGAACACCCCGCGCCGTTTCGCCGGGCCGCGCGGTGGCAGCACGCGGGGGCGCCAGCCCGTGTTGCGGTGGAACCACCACACCAGCCAGATGCGGGAAAATCCCGCGACGTCGTGCAGCGCCTGCTCATAATCACAGTCCGGCAGCAGTTCGAGCACGTTGCGCTCGGGTGCGGTTTCGGCCGGCTGGTGCAGCGCCTGGAACTTCACCTGCTTTGGGGTGCGGATGAAGCCGATCGGGTGCAGTTGGAGGGAATCAGACAAGCCACCAAACAAAGCGGCCCCGGCACCGGGTCGAGGGCAAAGCGCGGGTGGTTGGCCGTGTTGCCGCTTGGGGGCCTGGGGTGTGACTTCAAACCCGCTGCAGCGCGAAATATTTGGAGGGGCGGTCTCCACCCGGCAAACGGGCGGAGCAGCAGTTGTTTGAAGATACACCCTAGTCTTGCGGCGCCCTTGTCCTGCAGCAGCAGCCGACACCCACGCGTTGCTGCTCAATACTCCACGTCGCGACAGCGGGCCTCGAGCTTGGCGGCGACGGCGTTGATCTGCCGCTGGTCCAGCACGACGGCCCCAACGGGCAGGAGTGCGGGCAGACCCTTGGGGTTGGCCACGCGGCAGATTCGCGAGTCTCGCGAGGGCTTCAGTTCCACCCACCAACCCGGGAGCGTCAGGATCGGGGTCACGGGCACGGGTTCGCCGAGCTCCGCTTGGAGCGTGGTGGCGAGCCACCGGGCGTTGCGTTCCGCCTGCTCGAGTCCGTGATTGTCCTCGCCCCAGGGCCAGACCAACGCGTCGCCATCAAAATACACCTTGTAATCCTCAAAGCCCGGCCGCGCTCCGCCTTTCCGGCGCGTCTTGGTTTCGATCACGAAAACTCCCGTGGGTCCAACCGCGACATGGTCAATATTGAAGGCGTGCCCATTGGCCGTGCCCGGCACGTCATGAAAAATCCGCCAGCCCTGCGCCTTCAATGGCTCCAGGTGCTCGGCTACAATCCGCTCGCCGAAGTAGCCGAGGTAACGGTTCCTGCTTTCCAGGGCCTTGCGGGCAAACCAGCGGGCGGCCAGAATGAAGGCCGCGATAAACGCGACCATCGTGATGGTGGCACCCACGAGTTGAAGCTCGCGCGGCAGCTTCGTGGTGCCGAGCAAGAGCAGCAGTCCGACCGTGGCGGGGCCGACCGCCGCCAGGATCATCCAGATAAACCCATCCTCATCGAACTTCCTGACCAGTTTGAGCTGGGTTTCGCCCGGCGCGCGCAGCAACTTCAATTCTTCGCCAAAGGGCAGGCGCCGCTTCCGGAGCTGCCGATGCCGCCACAGCATGGAAATGATGCTGCCGAAGAAGAGGGCGATATAGCCCAGGTAGAAAAGTCCGTCTTGCCAAGTCATGAGGGAGGAGACGCCAGCCCGGTGGCGGCTTTGAGTGACACCCTTCTCCCCCCGATCGTCAATTCTTCCCTCCGGACCTCGTCCGCCCATTTACTCGCTTGTAACTCTGGCCTGAGCGTGCGGGCTTGAAGCTGAGTCGAAACTCTCTACTCATGGCATTGTGCTGTTCTTCAAACGCCTCCTCTTTTTCAAATTTGGATCCAAAACACGCGAAAAGCGGGTGGCCCAACGTCACCCGGTGGGCGGCGGATTTCCGTTGAAGGGTTCCGTCTGTCTGGCGGGGCGCGATACGCTCAGCCAGACGAGCGGTTCCTCCCGCGACTCGGGCTGCATCTGGAGCGGTCGTCCGGCCAATCTCTCCGCCAGTGGCGTCAGCCTGCAATTGCCGCCCGCCGCCCTCACCATGCGGGGCGAGAAGACGGTTCTCGTGCTCACCCTGGAGGGACGCCAGTTGGAACTGCCGTGCGTGGTCGCTCACTTCCGGACGTACAACAGCCACTCGCTTTGCGGTCTGGCGCTCCAGTTCAACCACCCGGAAGTCCAAGCCGCCTATCGGCAATTGCTCGAGGCCGTCGCCATCGGCGCAAGTTTTGTCACCCGAAAAACCGCCGGCGCCGGTCGCAATGTTCCGGACCTGGCCTGCGAGCAGTATCAGGGTAAGAACAAATTCCTGCTCACCGCCTGGCGCCGGACCGGAGCGCGCGAGCTGGTGGGCTTCGAGCTGGTGTTGGGTGATTTTTGCGTGAAGGGCGAGGCCCGGGCCATGGAGATGGAGATTTATTCCCGGCAGAAAGAGAACCGCGCGGCAAAAGTCGCCCTGTCCGCACCGAGCCTCAGCCTTTCCTCCGGCATGCACAGCGAGGTCCGCCAGTTGTATCGCTGGGTAGTGTTAAACCTGCCCAAAACCGTGCCGGCCGACCTGCAGTCGCTACTGAAGCATTTCATCCGGAAGTCCGACATCGTTGCCCAGGTGGCGGCGGGTTGACTGGTCCCGGCCGGTGCCTGGTTTGTCCTAATTACCGCAATCCATTTTAACCACGGATTCCACTGATTACCCGGATTGATTTCCGGAGGGCTCGCGTCTCTGCGAGCCTCGGCCCGCCGGGACGCGGGCCCTCCCGGGATGATCTCGGCCGCGCCTTCGATGATGAGGATGCTCATGGGGGGCACCTTCTGGATGAGAAGCAAAAAAATCAGATCGAATTGATCATCCATGCCACTTGTCGGGCCAGAGGGCTTGGCGACGGCCGGTCCTGGCATCCGTAGTTTTCAACTGCGTATTCAGGTTTATGTCATCTCACTCCTCCTCGACGTCCAGTCCCTCGATCTCACCGTTGTTGATCTGCACCGTCACCTTCATCGGACGGCAGCAGACCTCGCAATCCACGGTAAACTCCGCACTGCCCTCGCTTACATCCAGCGCCAAAGAAAAGGATTCACCGCAGTGCGGACAGGAAAGCGAGAGCGAGTCGTTCATTGTCACTTCGAGACTGGGTCGCGTTGTCGCAACGTCAAATTCGAAGCCGGGATGCTCGCAGTAACCGCTTATACTGGAGCCCGCGATATCCGGATTTCTGTTCGGGCGAGTCGTCTCGACGAACCGCTCCACATCACGGCTCATCCAGTCTGTCCGCCCTCGTCCCGCCCGTGCGGGACGAGGCGGAAGGATGCCCGACTGCCGCTTCGCTCGCTACCCCTTGCCAGTAATAGTCCATTTCTCCCGGGCGTTTGGTGTCAGGTCATCCGAAATTGAGCCGATAGTGAAAGATAATGAGTCGATTCCTCTTTTTGCGGTTTTTGCTGCTGCTCGCGCTTGTGCCCGGGTTTATCCGGGCGACGGACAGCTGGAATCCGCTTAAGATCGGGATGACCTCAGAGCAGGCTGCACTCAAGCTCGGTGCTCCCCTAATCCGGTACACCGGAATGGGCTTTGAACTCCAGGCCTACCGCCAACGTCGCTGAACCAAGCCTGGTTCCGGGACTGACCGGGTGCTGGCGTTCTATAGGATTGAACCACCCGCCGAGACCGCTTCATCCTGCGGTCATGGATCTCCCCGCGAGTCAGACCGGCGCTCCTGGCCCCCCCGCCGATCTGCTCCGACGACTCGCTGAGCTCAACCAGATCGGGATCGCCTTGTCGCAGGAGAAAGACCTCGCCCGCCTGCTCGAGACGATCCTCGTGGCCGCGAAGCAGATCACTCATGCCGACGGCGGCACCCTTTATCGCCGGCACGCCAGTGACCGGAACGCGTTGTGCTTCGAGATCATCCGCACCGATTCGCTCGGTATCGCCATGGGTGGCACCACGGGCACGGCGATCCCCTTCGCTCCGGTGCTGCTGCGCGATGCTGCGGGACGCGAGAACACCTCGATGGTGGCCGCTTACGCCGTGCTGAAGGACAGCACGGTCAATATCGTCGACGCCTACCGCGAGGCCGGCTTCGATTTTTCCGGGACCAAGGCCTTCGATGCCCGCATGGGGTACCGCTCCCAGTCGTTTCTCACGGTGCCCATGAAAAACCACGAGGGCGAGATCATCGGCGTCCTGCAACTCATCAACGCCCAGGACACGGCCACCGGCCAAATCGTGGCCTTTAACGCCACCGACCAGAGTCTCGCGGAATCCCTCGCCTCCCAGGCCGCCGTCGCGCTCACGAACCGGTTGCTCATGCTCCAGTTGGAAAATCTTTTTGAGTCCTTCATCACCCTGATCAACCAGGCGATCGACGACAAATCCGCCTACACCGGCGGCCACTGCAAGCGCGTGCCGGAACTCACCATGCTGCTCGCCGAAGCGGTCCACCGGACCCGGACCGGCCCGCTCGCCCCGTGGTCCATGACCGATCAGGATCGCTACGAGCTAAAAATCGCGGCGCTCCTGCACGATTGCGGGAAAATCACCACGCCCGTGCACGTCGTCGACAAGGCCACCAAGCTGCAGACCATCCACGATCGCATCGACCTGGTCGACACCCGGTGCGAGGTGCTCAAGCGCGACGCCGAGATCTCCCGCCTCCAGAGTCTCGCGCGCCCCGGGGCCAGCCCCGCGCTGATTGACGCGGCCTATCGGGCCCGACTGGACGAGATCGAAGCCGACCGGCAGTTCCTTTATTTTTGCAACACCGGCAGCGAGGCCATGTCGGCGGCCGATCAGGAACGTGTTCATGGCATCTCCCGCAAATACGCCGGCCGGAATGCGCGGGGCGAGACCGCCGGTTTCCTCACCGACGACGAGATCAAGAATCTCACCATCCGCGCCGGAACTTTGACGGCGGCAGAACGCCAGATCATCAACCATCACATCGAGGTCACGATCAAGATGCTCGAGGCGCTACCCTGGCCCCGGCACCTCAAGAACGTACCCGAGTACGCCGGCGGTCACCACGAGCGCATGGACGGGAAGGGTTATCCCCGCGGCCTGACCCGTGACCAAATGTCGGTGCCGGCGCGCATCATGGGGATCGCCGATATTTTCGAGGCCCTCACGGCGCGCGACCGGCCGTATAAAAATGGCAAGACGCTCACGGAATCACTGCACATCCTCGGCCAGCTGCGGCTGAATGGCCACGTGGACCCCGACCTGTTTGACATCTTTGTCCGGGAGCGGGTCTACCTGCGCTACGCCCAGCAATTTCTCGAGGCCCGGCAGATTGACGAGGTGGAGGTGGGGAAAATCCCCGGATACTCGGGGGACTGATGACCGGCGCCATTCCGGGTGACTAGCCCGCATTTTTCACACTCGCCACGATATTTTGGCGGTGCGCGACGACGCTCAGCCCGCGTGGGTCCGGCGCTTGGTCGGTCATGCGGGCTAAGAGGTGTCTTCAAACCCGCTGCCGCGTGAAATTTTTGGAGGGGCGGTCTCCGTACCGTCCGGGCTGGCGCACCGGCCGCCGCCCGCGGCCGGTGCGGAGACCCGGCCCTCCCACCAGTAAACCGTCGGAGTAACACGGGCTTGAAAACACTACGGAGTAAGATGCGCCCGGCAGCAAATGCTCG
>JANMVS010000399.1:0-9127 GCA_031392885.1 Verrucomicrobiota bacterium | reverse complement strand
GCGTGACCAGCGGCGCCGCCCAAATGCTGGGCATCGCCGACCGCACCGGCTCACTGGAGGCAGGCAAGGACGCCGACGTCGCCCTCTACGACGGCGATCCGATCGAATACACCAGCCACTGCACGGGCACGATCGTCGGCGGCCAGGTGTTTGCCGACGGCCCACATTGAGCGAGGGTGCGTTTGCAAAACGCCTTCTTATTGAGCCTCGCCTATTGGGCTGACCGCACGATGCGTGAGGTAGGGCGGAGCGGCCCGCTCCGCCGCGGCGCACCGGGCCGGCGACGAGGGCGAAGCCTCGGCGGCGACGAGGGCGAAGCCTCGGCGGCGACGAGGGCGAAGCCTCGGCGGCGACGAGTGCGAAGCCTCGGCGGCGACGAGTGCAAAGCCTCGGCGGTGCGCCCTACCTGTCAGGCTAACGTGCGAGCCTCAATAAGCAGCGGCAGGCGTCTCTGCCTGCCGGATGGCGGCTATCCCACCAGCCCGGAGGCCCGTGGCTCCGGGCCGGAACCATTGCATTCCCGTCGGGCGGCAGTATGCAAATCTCATGAACGCCGCTGTCCTGGTCGGAGTAAAGCAGCCCCTCGTTATCCAACAGCGGCCTGACCCGGTCGCCGCAGCCGGACAGGCGGTAGTTCGCCTCAAGGGGGCCGCCCTCAACCACCGCGATCTGTGGACCCAGCTTGGACTATACCCGAACATCATTGTGCCCATCACGCTCGGCTCCGATGGCGCCGGGGTCGTGACATCAGTCGGTTCACCCGCTGATGCGGCGTGGGTTGGCCGCGAGGTGATCATCAATCCGTCCCTCGACTGGGGCGATGATCCGCGAGCGCAAGGACCCCACTTTCGCATCCTCGGTCTGCCGGACCCCGGCACCTTCGCCGAGCAAGTGGTTATTCCCGTCGCGAATCTCGCGCCCAAGCCGGCCCACCTCTCCTGGGCGGAGTCCGCGGCGCTGCCGCTGGCCGGCCTCACCGCGTGGCGCGCGCTGTTCACCCGCGCCCAGCTGAAAGCCGGCGAACGCGTCCTGGTCACCGGCGTCGGCGGCGGGGCGGCGTTATTCGCCCTGCAGTTTGCCGTGGCCGCCGGTGCCCAAGTCTGGGTGACCTCCGGTTCACCCGAAAAAATCGCCCGGGCCATCACCCTCGGGGCTTTGGGCGGCGTAAATTACCGTGAGGCCGGCTGGGCGGATTCCTTGCCGAAGCTGGCCGGGCGGTTTGACGTGATCGTCGACAGCGCCGGTGGCGAGGGCTTCGCCAAACTGATCGATCTCACGGCTCCCGGCGGGCGCATCGTGTTCTTCGGGGCCACCACGGGCAACCCCAAGGGCCTGGACCTGCGCAAATGTTTTTTCCGGCAGATCAACGTGCTCGGCACCACGATGGGCTCGCCGGCGGATTTCGCCGGCATGATCCGGCTGGTGGGGGAGCAGAAAATCGCGCCGGTGGTGGACCGGGTTTTCCCGCTGGCTTCCGCCGAAGCGGCGTTGCGCCATCTGGAAGCCGGGGCGCAGTTCGGCAAGGTGGGGCTGGCCCTCAGCTGAACAAAGTTATGCAACCGGGCCGGTTGATCGTGGCGCCATTCGCCCAACACTTCCGGGAGCTTCCGGACCGGCTGGAAACGGGGGGGGAATTTCCAATCCAGTCCGGCTTGTTTAGTGGACCAGCACCTGTTGTTTGAGTCCGTCCACCCAAACCACCATGCACGATTCCCTCTCTTCTCCGCTCAGTCATTACTTCCGTCAAATGCTCAGCGCCCAGGAGCCCTGCAGCCCGTCCAAACACCTTGCCCAGGGCGCCGAGTGTGTGAGCGCCGGGGATCTGGCCGGGCTTCACCGGTTGCTGCCAGAAGTTATGACCAAAGCGGGCTTGATCACCGCTTCGCAGCGCCTGCGCCAACGCGTGGAGCTGTTGGCGGCATTCCTGCGGGAATCACCCGCCGCCGCCGACTCTCCCGCACATCGTGAAGCAGCCTTTGTGCTCTATTACTTTCTCAAGGGACAGGATCTCATTCCGGATTCGATTCCGGAGATCGGACTGCTGGACGACGCGCTGTTGGTGGATACCGCCATCCAGCGCAACCTGCTGGCCCTGCGATCTCACTTGGCGGACCGTAAGCAACCCTGGCCGGAAAATGTCTGACTTAAGGTTAATCCGCCCCCAACCCATCGCATGAAATTTCTGGCCCAGCATGCGATCCCGACCGCCATGAGGTTGTCAGGGGGCTATTCTTTCTGAACAAACATGAACCATATTTCCCTCTTCCCCTTCGCTGATTATTGGTGGTTTTACGGCGTTTTCACCCTGTTCGTGTTCGGCCTGTTGGCGCTCGACTTGGGTGTCTTTCACCGGAAAGCCCATGCCGTCAGTGTCAAGGAGGCTTTCATCTGGACGACGGTCTGGGTCAGCCTGGCCCTGGCGTTCTGTGCCGGACTATACTACTACACCCAATGGAAGCTGCCACTCGATCCCCGGCTGGTCGGGCTGGATCACGCGGCCCTCGCCCGGCAAACCGGGTTGGAGTTTCTCGCCGGCTACGTCATCGAGGCGTCCCTGTCGGTGGACAACATCTTCGTCTTTGTCGTCGTGCTCGGCTACTTCGCGGTGCCGCCGCAATACCAGCATCGCGTCCTGTTTTACGGCATTCTGGGCGCACTGGTTTTTCGGGCGATCTTCATCTCGCTCGGCGCCGTGCTGATGCAGTTTCACTGGGTGATTTTGCTCTTCGGCGGGTTTCTGATCCTGACCGGCATCAAGATCCTGTTCGCCCCGGATAAACCGATCGAGCCGGAGAAAAATCCCGTGCTCCGGCTGCTGCGCCGGCTGTTGCCGGTGACCCCCGGACTGCACGGGAACAAGTTTCTGATCCGCCAGAATGGCAGCTGGCACGCGACCCCGTTGTTCGTATGCCTGGTCTTCATCGAAGTCAGCGACATCGTCTTTGCCGTGGATTCCGTCCCGGCCATTTTCGCCCTCACCCGCGAGCCGCTGATTGTTTTCACGTCCAATGCCTTTGCGATCCTCGGTCTCCGTTCGCTGTATTTCCTCCTCGCCGGGGTGATGCACAAATTCCGCTTCCTGAAATACGGTCTGGGCATCGTGCTGGTCTTCGTTGGGCTCAAGATGGTCTGGCTGAACGAAGCCTTCGACGGCAAATTTCCCATCAGCTGGTCGCTGGGCATCATCGGGGCCGTGCTGGGCGCCTCGATTGCCCTCTCCCTGTTGAAGGCGGCGCCGGACCCCAAACCGGCGGGTTGACTTCCGGCCTGGCCGCGCATCGCGCCCGCCCAACGGCCCGATAAACGACGCTTGCCCGGTCGCGGCGTCGCGAACTAAATTCGCGTGTTCATGGAAATTCTCGACGCCGTTCGTGCCAACCTGCTCTCCCCGGCGGTGCTTTTTTTTGCGCTCGGGGTGTTTGCCGCCCTGGTGAAAAGCGACCTGAAGTTTCCCGAGCCGCTCTACCTCGGGCTGACCATTTATCTGCTCGTGGCCATCGGCTTCAAGGGCGGGGTGGCGATCTCCGCCGCCGGACTGGGCAAAATCTGGCTGCCCGGCCTGGCCGCGCTGGTCCTCGGGGCGCTCATTCCGTTCTGGACCTACCCCGTGCTGCGGTGGATCGGCCGGCTGCCGTCGGCCGACGCGGCGGCCATCGCCGCGCATTATGGCTCGGTCAGCGCGGTCACCTTCATCGCCGCCACCAATTACCTGAAATCCATCAACCAGCCTTTTGAGAGCTACGCCACCGCCTTCCTGGCGATCATGGAGTCGCCGGCGATTTTGGTCGGCATTATGATCTGCAAGCTCGCGACCCGGAAACCGGGGGACGCGGTGCTTGGCGCGGTCAAGACCGCCGCGCATGAGGCCCTGCTCGGTCGCAGCGTGCTGCTTCTCGTCGGTTCGCTCCTGATCGGCGCGGTCAGCGGCGAGGCGGGCATGGAGAAGGTGGCGCCGTTTTTTGTGACCCCCTTCCAGGGCGTGCTGGCGCTGTTTCTGTTGGAGATGGGCATCGTGGCGGGTCGTCGGCTCGGGGATCTGCGCAAGATCGGTGCCTTCCTGATCGGCTTCGGGGTTTTGGTCCCGCTGCTCAATGGCGCGGCCGGCGTCCTGCTGGGTCAAGCGACCGGCCTAACCGTGGGCGGAGCCACCTTGTTGGGCGTACTGGCCGCCAGCGCGTCCTATATCGCGGCGCCCGCCGCCATCCGCGTTTCCATCCCGGAGGCCAATCCCACGCTGTATCTCACCGCCTCCCTCGCCATCACTTTTCCGTTTAATCTCACCCTCGGTATTCCCTACTGCCTGGCGGTCGCCCGCTGGCTCCATTCCTAGTCCTATGGCCCTACATTCCATGAAACTCGTCACCATCGTTTGCGAGGCCTATGCCCGTGAACCGGTCACCGGTTTGCTGCGCGAGGTCGGCGCGCGCGGCTGGACGCTGTTCGCCGTCGAGGGCGAGGGCGCCCATGGCGGGCGGCCGGCGGACATTCCTGAATTCAGCAACCTCCAGATCGAGATCGTGGTGCGCCCCGAGGTGGCGGCGGTGCTGCTGGAGCGGCTGGAGCGGGAACTGTTCCCGCGTTACGGCATGATCGCGTTCGCCGCGGATGTGCAGGTGCGGCGGCCGGCCAAGTTTTAACCGCGGAGCCAACGCAGCAGCGCTTCCAGCCCCTGGGCCGCCGCCTCGCCAAAGAGCCAGAGGTAGATGATACTCAGCGCAAACATCAGGTAGCCGAGAACAATGGACCGCCCGTCGCGCTCCAGCAGCCCGCAAGCCAGGAGCAGGATGGACCACGCCGGCAGGCCGTTGGACAGGGGAACGGGCAGCGGGAGGAGCAAGATGCTGGCGGCCGCCACCATCACGATGGCATGCAGTTGCCGGATCAATGGGTGCTCGGTGAGCACCAGCCAGCGGGGTCGGAGCACCCGTTCCAACCACCCAATGATTTTGGCCGCGAGATCAAGCAGCCGGGGGATGAATCCCGCCGGCAGTTCCCGCCGCTGGATGCTTTTCGGCAGCCAGGGCCGCTGTCCCAGGGCCAGCCGCAGGCAGATCAAGATAATCGCGAGGCCAAATGGAGTGGACAGTCCGGGCAGGGGCAGGGGCAGCAAAAAGGGCAGGGTGAGCAGAAGCACCAGCAGCAGGTAGGCGCGGCCGCGCAGGACGTAGAGCAATTCCCGGATGGTGACGGCGCGCTCCGCCACCCGCCGGCGCAATTCGGTCAGCTCTTCCGAGAGCTTCCGGGCCGGGGGCAGCTGCGGGAGCAGGGTGATTTTCATGTGCCGCGTTTGTTGCCGTAGAGTTCCACGTGCAGGCGCGGCGCGTAGCGGTAACCGCGGGCCTTGCATAGTTCGCTCAACCACCCGGCCCGCGCGCGCAGCACCTCCACCGTGATGCCCTCGGGCATCAGCAACACCTTGGCCCGGGGAATCTCGCGTCCCAGCGAGGCCAACCGCGCCTCGATTTCGATGAGATCCGATTGCTGGGCGACCACAAACTTGAGCTGAAACCCGTAGTGATCGAGCCACGCCCTCACCACCTCCGGCTGCCAGCGCAGCGTCTCGTGCTTCTGGCGCCAGGTGTCAGCGAGGCGCGCATCGGGAGCGGAGTTCTTCAGCTTCGGGCTAAGCGAGGCGAGGTCGCACGCAATGCCCGCGGGCGCAATCGTCGCCGCCGTCTCAATCGTGATATGGTAATCCCGCTTTTTCAGCTCGGTCGCAAGTTCGTGGATTTCCTTCGCGATCATCGGCTCGCCGCCGGTCAACACCGCGTGTTGCGTCGGATGCTGGCGCACGACCGCCACAATTTCACCCACCGTCATCTGCTTTCCTTCCGGATGCCATGAGGCGTAGGGCGTATCGCACCAGTTGCAGCGGAGATTGCACCCACTGGTGCGGACAAAGACCGACGGCACGCCGGTCAGTTCGCCCTCGCCCTGCAGCGAATAAAAGATTTCGGAAATCAGCATGATGTCACCTTGCTTGTCCTCCTGATCCCGCCTTGGCGGGAGAAGGATCCAGCAGGACCATCGCTTGCGGACATCATTCTGGATTTTTCCCCTGCCACCGCAGGATCAGGATGACCGGGTTCGACTGTCTTGGTGGGATCCATGTTCATCCGTGAAATCCGTGGTTATAAAGCATTGGGTTTGGCCGGCAGGGGCGGCGTGGTCTCGTAGACGGTCGGATCGCCCAATCCAGCCAGATGAAACGCCTCCCGGCGTTCGACGCAGGTGCCGCACTTGCCGCAGTGGATGACGCCGCCCTTGTAGCAGGACCAGGTCTTCGCGTAATCCACGCCCAGTTTCGCGCCCGCGGCGGCGATGCCGCTCTTGTCCATCGCGATGAAGGGCCGCAGCAGCTGGATGCCGGCGTAAGTGCCGAGCCGCAGCGCGTCGCCCATCGCGCGCAGGAAATCCTCGCGACAGTCCGGATAGATGGTGTGATCCCCGCCATGCGCGGCGATAACGAGGCCCGTGGCGCCCACGCTCTCCGCCAAGCCCGCGGCCGCGGCCAGCATGATGCCGTTGCGGAACGGCACGACGGTCCGCTTCATGTTCTCGTCGGCATAGTGGCCTTCCGGGATGTCCCCGCCACTTTTCAACAAGTCGGAGGCGAACCGTTGCCCGATGAAATCGAGCGGGATGACCTGGTGCGGTGCGCCCACCGCTTTCGCGTGCTCCGCGGCAAACGGGATTTCGCAATGGTTGTGCTTGGCCCCGTAATCGAAACTGAGCACGGCGGTCACGGTGTGGTGCGCCCGCGCCCAGTGGAGCGCGGTCACCGAATCCATCCCACCGGAGCAGAGGACGACGACTTTCATGGATAAACATTGGCCACAAAAAGCGCAAAAGGCACAGAAATAAAAATTCTCAGGAGATCAGACCCGCCGGGACGATACCCTTGCGGGTGGTCGCAACCCAGCTTCTGGATTGGCATGGTCAGTTTTTGCGCTTTTTGTACTTTTTGTGGCCCCCCCCCGGATTATTGCCCATCGCGGCGCTTCCGCCGAGGCCCCGGAAAACACCCTCGCCGCCTTCCGTCGGGCGCTGACGCTCAAGGTGGACGGCATCGAACTCGACGTGCAGGTCACCCGTGACGGTGTCCCCGTCGTGTTTCACGATGCCAGCTTGCGCCGTCTCACCGGCAGCCGGAGCCGCCTGACCGGAAAATCGGCGGATGAACTGGCGAACCTCCGGGTTCACGGCACCGAGCCGATTCCCCGGCTGGTCGATGTCTTGCGCCTCACCCGCGGCCGCGCCATCGTCCAGATCGAGCTTAAAGCCGGCGTTGCCGTTGCGCCCGTGATCCGGGCCATCAAGTCGAGCCGGGCGACGGCCTGGGTCATCCTCGCGTCATTTGAGTCCGCCCTGGTCCGGGAATCACTCCGCCTGGCGCCCGCCGTGCCGCGCATGTTGATTTCCGCCGGCCGGTCCGCCCCGGCCGCGCTCGCCCGGCAGCTGGCGTCCCTCGGCGCCCGTGGCCTGAGCGTCCATCACCGGGCCGTCCGGAACGCCGCGTGGGTGGAGTATTTTCATTCGCGCGGTTATTCCGTCTGGTGCTGGACCGTGAACGATGCCCGCACCGCCCGCCGGTTGGCGGGGTGGGGGATTGACGGCCTCTTGGGCGATAATCCCGCCTTGCTGAAACGCTCGGTTTAGGTTTTTTCTGGGGCTCCATTTTGTCCGTAGGCGGACTCGGTTCATGCTCATCTTTTACGACCCTTCCTGCGCTGAATACGGTTCGCACCTGCGACCGGAGCAGCCCGCCCGCGTACTGCGCAGCGTGAAACACCTGCAGGCCGGGCATCCCGACTGGGAATGGCGGCAACCGGAATTGGCGGCAGAAGCCACCCTCCTCGCGGCGCATACGCCGGCGTTGCTCCAGCGCCTCCAGCACGCGCCGGATATCGACGAAGACACGCCTTACTTCGAGGGCATCTATGGCCACGCCCGCCGCGCCGTCGGCGCCGCCCTGGCCGCGAGCGAAATTGCGCTCGCGGGCCAGCCGGCTTTCACGCTGATGCGTCCGCCGGGCCACCATTGCACGCGTAACCGGGCGATGGGCTTTTGTTACCTCAATCAAATCGCCATTGCCGCCCTGCACGCCGCGGGCCCCGGCCGCCGCGTCGCCGTGTGGGACTTCGACGCCCACCACGGCAACGGCACCGAAGATATTCTGGAAGGCCGGCCGAACCTCTTCTTCGCCTCGGTCCACCAGTCGCCCGGCTATCCCGGGACGGGCAATCGTTCGACAGCCAACTGCCGGAATTTCCCCGTCGCCCCGCATACGCCGCGCGCACAGCACCGTGAGGCGCTCGCCCAATCCTGGGCGACCGTCCTCGCCTTTAAACCCGACCTCGTCCTCGTCTCGGCCGGTTTTGATGCCTATGTCGGTGACCCGATCACGGCCATGACGCTCGAACGCGCCGATTTTGCCGAATTGGGAAACTGGCTGCGGGAGTATGCCCGACCGGTCGCCGCCATCCTCGAAGGCGGCTACAGTGCCGACCTGCCGGAGCTGATTGACGCCTTCCTTTCCGCATGGAATACCTGAACCCCTTATCCGCTTGAGCCCGACGTTACACTACCAGTTCATCGACCATCCCTCGCAACTGCCGCCGCTTTACGCCGCGCTCGACCGCTGCACCGAGATCTCGCTCGATACCGAGGCCGACAATCTTTTCCGTTACCGCACGCGGGTCTGCCTGCTGCAGATCCTCGCCGCTGGTGAGATCTACCTGGTGGACCTGCTCGCGGACATGCCCCTCGACGATCTCTGGGCCCGCCTCGCCACCAAACCACTCATCATGCATGGCAGCGATTACGACCTGCGCCTGTTGTGGGAGTTCTGCCGCTTCCAGCCGCACAGCCTGTTCGATACCATGTTCGCCGCCCAGCTGCTGAGCATCCCCCGCTTCGGCCTCGCCGCGTTGCTCGAGCAGAATTTCGGCGCCGCCGTGGACAAGGATCATCAGAAGGCCAACTGGTCGCAGCGACCGCTCGACCGCGCCATGCTGGATTACGCCGCCACCGATGTCTATTACCTGCCCGAGTTGCGCGACCGATTGAAGGCCGAACTGGTGCGGCTCGGCCGCGCCGACTGGATGGAGCAGAAATGTCGCTGGCA
>JANMVS010000391.1:0-15444 GCA_031392885.1 Verrucomicrobiota bacterium | reverse complement strand
AGGGCTGGTCGGTTTGGCATTCTGTGCGGGGCCTCTCTCGGTGCTGCCGCAAATGATTCGCGTACACGGGCTGGGGAGCTTCGTGCCCCTGATGGATATTTTCGTTGCGTGCGCCGGCTTGTTCGTGGTCGCGCTCTCCGTTGGCGTTGGATTCCGCCGCAGGTGGGCACACATTGCGCTCGTGCGCTCACTGTTGGGCCTGATGATCGTCTTGGCGCTCGCGATCGGAAGGAAAGCATTGCAAGATGGTCGCACGGTCTCTGAACGTTTGATGGATATGACCGTCGGCCCGTGTCTGGTGATCGTGATGGGAATTGTGCTGCTATTCCTTGTGAATCGTCGCGTCCGGGACGAACTCAAACCTCAGCCGAACCACTCACCGGAACCGACGCCGGGCGCGGTTCACTGAAACGTTTGTCTCAGAGCAGAGCCCGGCTTGGAGCCTGCGGACTCATCGATGCCGGAATCTCCTTCTCGGAATTTCGGCGTTTGACGCTCCGGCGGTTTTGGACTACCTCGTAATCACTTTTCCCCCCATGCCCTCCTACTCACTGAAAGTTAATAGGCAGGTCCGCAAGGTAGAGGCGGCGGCCGACACTCCGCTTTTGTGGATCCTGCGCGATCAGCTCGATCTCACCGGGACGAAATACGGCTGCGGCATCGGCCTCTGCGGTGCCTGCACCGTGCACCTGAACGGGGTCCCCGCCCGTTCCTGCCAGACCCTCGTCTCCACCGTCGGCGGCATGAGCATCACCACCATCGAGGGTCTCTCGCCTGATGGCTCGCATCCGCTGCAAAAAGCCTGGTGCGAACACGACGTGCCGCAATGCGGCTACTGTCAGGCCGGACAAATCATGACGGCCGCCGCGTTTCTGCAGGGCAATCCCACTCCCACCGATGACGAAATCGACGGGGCGATGGCGGGCAATCTCTGCCGCTGCGGCACCTATCTGCGCATCCGGGTTGCCGTGAAGGATGCCGCCGCTAAAACAAAGATCAGTTCCTTGGAGGGACCTTCTCCCCGTTCGCCAGGCTCGGGGCTCGAAGCCGACGGGTCACGGACGGTGGCCAGTGCGTCCACCGGGACGGTCGGGAGACCACACCTCCAGCCAGACAAGACGGGAGGTGTGGTATGAAGCCCCGCCGGGAAAAGGCTTCGATCACTGACGGCGCGCATCGAGCGCCGCTCCAGGGTTTGAATCGCCGGGAATTTATCCGCGTCTCCGCCCTGGCCGGTGGCGGATTCTTCCTGAGCCTGGCGTTGCCTTCGGAAGGTTGGGCGCAGGCGGCCCACGCCTTGGACGACACCGCCAAGGTTTTCACCCCCGGCCCGTTCATCAAGATCACACCGGAGGGCATCATCACGATTCTGGCCAAGAATCCCGAGACCGGCCAAGGCGTGAAGACCTCGCTGCCCATGATCGTGGCCGAGGAGCTCGATGCGGATTTCTCTACCGTCGTGATTGAACAGGCTGCGTTGCGCGGCGATGTGGGGGCCCAGTTCGCCGGCGGCAGCCGGTCCACGCCCGACAATTATCTGCGCCTGCGCCTGGCCGGCGCGACCGCCCGCGCCATGCTCCTCACCGCCGCCGCGCAGACTTGGAACGTGCGCACCGATGAACTTACCACGAGCAACGGCAAGGTCATCCATGCCGCCAGCGGCCGGGTGCTCACCTACGGCCAGCTTGCCACCAAGGCCGCGACCCTGCCCATCCCGGACGAGAAGACCATCAAGCTGAAGAGCGAGGATGAGTTCAAGGTGCTCGGATCCCGGATCGGCGGCGTGGACAATCCCCTGATCGTGACCGGACAAGCCCGCTTCGGCATCGACCAGAAGCTTCCGGGCATGGTGTACGCCGCCTACGAAAAATGCCCGGTGTTCGGCGGCAAGCTCATCAGCGCCAATCTCGATCGCCTGAAGTCCCTGCCCGGCGTGCTCGACGTATTTGCCCTTGAAGGTACGGACAACATCAACGGCCTGCTGCCCGGCGTCGCCATCATCGGCACATCTACTTGGGCTACTTTTTCCGCCAAGCGCCAGCTGCAGGCGGTCTGGGATGAAAGCGCCGGCCCGGGTCATTCGACGGAAGCCTACGCGGCCCGCGCCGCCGAACTGGCCGCAGCCGGCGGCACCAACGTGCGCACTGACGGTGACGTCGCCGCCGCTTTTGCCACTGCCGCCAAAGTCGTCGAGGGCGCCTATTTTTATCCGTTTCTGAATCACGCCACGCTCGAACCGCAAGGCTGCACCGCCTGGGCGCGGGACGGTGGCATCGAGTTTTGGACGACCTCTCAAACCCCCGGTTCAGGCCAGGAACTGGTCGCGAGCACGCTCAATATTCCGAAGGATAAACTGAAACTGAACCTGGTCCGGGGCGGCGGCGGCTTTGGCCGTCGGCTGGCCAACGATTACCTGGTCGAGGCCGCGGCCATCGCACTCCGCACGAAGGGGGCGCCGGTGAAACTCACCTGGACCCGCGAGGATGATATGCGCCACTGCTTTTATCGTCCCGCTGGTTTCCATTTTTTAAAAGGCGCGGTCGATGGTCAGGGCCGGCTGAGTGCCTGGCACAATCATTTCGTCAGCTTCGGCTACAAGGGCACCGAGCAGCCCGCCTCGTCCGCCGGCCTCAGTCCCAACGAACTGCCCGCGCGCTTCATTCCCAATTACCGCCTCGACCAGTCGCTCATGCCCACGATCGTGCCCACCGGCCCGATGCGCGCCCCCGGCAGCAACGGCCTGGCGTTCGTCATGCAGAGTTTCATCGACGAACTCGCGCACGCCGCCGGCCGCGATCCGGTTGAGTTCCGGCTGGAACTGCTGGGTGACGACCGCAGTGTGCCACCCACGTCGGGCCGCGGCACACCTTACGACACCGGCCGCATGAAAGGCGTCGTCCGGCTGGCGGCCGAAAAATCCGGCTGGGGCCTCCGGCAACTGCCCAAGGGCGAAGGCCAGGGTATCGCCTTTCATTTCAGCCACCAGGGGTACGTCGCGATGGTGGCCCACGTCGCGGTGGCACCAGACGGCACGCTAAAAGTCCGCCATGTTACCGCCGCGATCGATGTCGGCCCCATCATCAATCTGAGCGGGGCGGAGAACCAGATCCAGGGCTCCATCATCGATGGCCTGAGCGCAGCGTGGTTGCAGGAAATCACCCATGACCGTGGGCGCACCGTGCAGTCGAATTTCAACGACTACCCGCTGCTGCGCGCGACGGAGACTCCCGCGATGTCCGTGCATTTCATCCAAAGCAAGAATCCACCAACCGGGCTGGGCGAGCCGGGCTACCCGGTCGTGCCGCCGGCGATCTGCAACGCCATCTTCGCCGCTACCGGTAAACGGATCCGGCAACTGCCCATCAGTCGGAGCGATTTGCGGTGGAGTTGACATTGGTTTGCACCCAACCCGACGGGAGCACCGCCCCCCTATTTTGCTCCAAAGGTTAGCGCGCAGGCTGCTTTTGTGGAGGGCCCGTCTCCCGACGGGCCGGTGCAGCAGCCCGGCCGGTCGGAGACCGTCCCTCCAGCAGATTTTCGCCGCGCTCAGGATGACAATCCGGTTTGAAGACGTGCCGAGCCCGAACATCTCACACTCGGAGCGCTAGCTGGCGACCAGCTGTTTACTGGAGCCGCAGCGACCCCGCTGCGGTTTGCGAGCGACTCACAGCGAGGTCGCCGGGGCTCCATGAAATATCCGGCCTAGGGCGCGCGTAGATTCCGGAGGTTGCGCAAATCGATCACCAAGTCATAGGCGGCCAGAGCAGGCTCGGCCCGCCCCGCCGCAACAGTATAGCTGATACCCGCCGGCAATTTGTAAGGGTAACGCTCTTTCATGGCGGCCTGAAACATCTCGCGCGCCGTCGATTCGGAGTCGGAGGAAAGCGAGCCGAATTCATCGGTAAAAACCCGGGCGGTGGACCGATCAGCCAGGGTCGGCGTGATGAGGTAGACCTTGGTCGGTCCCTTGAAAGTGGCGCGCATGACGGGCGTTCTGACCAAATCCCATTCAGCGCCCTGCGGCTCGGCAAACAAGGTGAATGTGTTGTGGTACGCGCTTAACACTCCAACCACGCTAATCAGACCGAGCGCCGGATAATACCGGTAGAGCTTTTTGCGTCCGTCCAACTGCAGGCTGCGGACCGTATAAACCAGCATGACCAGCACCAGACCGGACAGGGCAAACAGGACCCGGTAACCGATGGAGCGTTCCGCCGCCACCAAACTGATGGCATGGGCGAGCAGTGGCAGCAGCGCGAGACAGACCAGCCACTTTTTCTTGGCCAGTTCGTCGTCCCGGCCCCGCGCCGCCCGATAGCCAAACCCGATGCTGAACGCGACGACCAGGGCCGTCGCCCAGAAAAGCACTTCACCCGTGTGGAAGGTATCCCGGAGCGCAAAAAGCGCCACGGCGTTGGGCAGGGGCTGCCAGAAGAACCAGACCAGCTTGGTCAGCGGGTTGGTGTCGAATTGCATCCGGGCCGATTCGTGAAAGACACCGGTGTTGAACAGGAACCTGACCAGCAGGTAGCTGAGCGCGAGCCCGGCGAACAGGGCGAGCAAATGAATGGCAATCCACTTAATATCCGGCAACCGGTCGCGTCCCGAACGCACTAAAAACACCGCGGCAATCGGCACCACGGCAAACAGGGCGTTGGACTGGTAAAGGAGGCCGGCCAGGCAATAAATCAGGCCACCGCCGAGCAGCGCAATGATTCGCTTCAGTCCGCCCCGTTCCAATTCGGTTTCAATGGCCGAGAAGCCGGCCACCGCCAGGAGCAGGGCCAGCACTTGGGGCCAGCACATGGCCCAACTTGCGGTAACCTGCGCCGCCGGCAAAAGCACGATACCCAGACCGATGGTGGCCGCCTCAATTTCCGTCCAGCCCGATTGGTAAAGCTGGCGCCACAAGGCAAGGGCCAGCACGGCCAGCAGGACCACACTCGTCAGCCGCAACCACTGCAGGCCCTGCACCCCGTCGACTGCGGAAAAGGTGGTTTCCAACAGCGCGCCGTAAAGCGGCCGGCCATGCGAGGCGGTGAATTTCACCAGCTTGCTCGGCTCCTCCCGGGACTCGCGCATAGCGGAGTAGTCATCGCGCAAGCCGTAGTCATGAAACACGGTCTGCCAGTAAACAACCAGGGGGGTCAGCAGCAGGAGGACTAAACAGAGTTGGGTCCGGATTTTCAAAGGGGCATTTCTTGTTGAGCCGTTTCTGGTTTAATCCCCAGAAAACGTCCATATCGTTCAACCCAATCGTCAACTTTTACGATATAATAGTCGGCATCATAGGGCGTTTGGGCTGGATCATAGTTAGCCAGCGGATGGGCGCGCTGCCAGTCAGAAGTTTGCCCCCGGGCCTTCGGGCCGATGAAATAGCGGACCCGTTCGCCCATGCGGGGCCGCGGATTCATGCGCAGAGCCACCTCCGCCGCGGCCCGGCGCGGTTTGCCGCCACCGGCCACCCAGAGTTCATAGGCCGCGGGATTTTGGCCCAGGGTCTCGGCCTTGGCCAGGTCGACCACCGGCTGCTGGTGCGCCGCCAGGGCCGGGCGCAGCCGCGCGATCTCCGCGACGGGCGACACGGTGGATACCCCCAGCAGGTAGGCGATCAACTGGTCGCCCAGTCTTTTCAGGAACGGTTCGATACCGCGCGACCGCAGCGCAGAGCCCCGCACGGTGATTTCCCCCTGGGCGGCGAGGGCGTAATTCTTCGCCTTGTAGCAGAACATCGCGTCGTAGGTGCCGTCGTATTCCAGCTCAATGCCGGTCGGCAGGATCCTGGCCACCAGGGCGAGCAACGCTTCCGGCCGGGTAAAGTATAGCTCCGTGGCCAGGTAGATGCCGTCCGTATCGGCCTCCAAAATGACGCACCCATGCGTTTGGAATTCCCCGATCAGCGCCTGCAGCAGTTCGCGGCCCCGCCGCGTGACTTCCGCCGCCAATTCCCCGTCGCCAAAACGCGCCCCGGAAAACCCGAGATAACCGTAGAAGGAATTGATCAGGATCTTGAAGGTCGCCTGTCGGGCCTGCGCCTCATCGCGCTCCGCGGCCGTTGGGGCCGTCTTGGCGAGTTGCTTGTATTTCAGCCGGTAGTCGCGGAGTTGCCGCAACAAGGGGATAAAGACGCCCAAACGGTCGCTGTGGGGATTCCGCCCCATCTGGAGCAGCAGGCTGGGGTAGAGGGAAGCCACGTCGAAGTGCAGCACCTGCCGGAAAACACCTTCCTGGAAGCTGCGGGTGAAGCCGCCTTCGAACGGCGCGATCACCACCGGCGCCGGACAACTGGCGCGGGCATGATAGTAGGCCTCCAGGAAAAGCAGGTCGACCTTGCCCGCCGTGCCGCGCAGCGCCGCCTCCTGCAGCAGCAGTGGAAACGCCCGGGCTTGCTCGAAATAGGTCGGCAGCAGCACATCGGCCAGCCCCTTGGTTTCGCGCAGATCGTCGCTCAGGTAAGCGAGGAACTCCGCCCGATTCTCGCGGAAGACCTGCTGGATGTCCGCCCCGTCGACGTAGGTGCGACCCGCCCCCGACTCGGGGGTGATGCCAAAATAGACCGCCACGTCCTTCAGTCCGTAGGCCGTCAGCTCGCGGGCGGTAATATCGTACAACTGCACCAGCAGGTAGGTGTCGATGACTGCCCGGCCCGGCAGGTCGCACCGCGAAAAATCAATCCACCGTTCCGCCACTTTCATCCGGCTGTTGCGAAATTCCGCGGCCAGCCCGAACCGGCCCCAGGCGCACGGCACCTTGTGGCGCTTGCTCCGTTGCCGCAGGTAATCGAGGTCAAACTTGAAGATGTTGTGCCCTTCGATGACATCCGGATCGAGTGCTCGAATCATTTCATTGAAGGCCAGCAGCAGGCGCTTTTCCCCCGCCTCCGTCTCTTCCCCCAGCGTCAGGAGTTCCCGGCGGTCACCGCACTGCAGCCCGATGGCGAGGACGCGATCGCCGGCGTTGCGGGCGTCGCTGAAGCTGCCCGCTTCCGCGGCTCCCGTCTCGATGTCGAGCTGGCAACGGCGCAAGGCGGCAAAGGGCAGGTCGGCGTAGAGCCGCGCCCGCTTTTGCAGCAGCCACTGGCTTTCGTAGGGCTTGAGCACATCGAGCAGGGCGCCCTCGCGCACCCCCTTGAAAAAAACCTCGAAGACCGCCAGCGACTCCGCATGGGCGAGCCAACGGAAAGTCCCCTCACCTTTCAGCTCTTCCAGTTGCACCCCCTCGTGCGGCAGTCCCGCCGCCAGCCAGGCAAACGGCCGGAATGCCTCCACCCGCTCCTCGCGGCCGCCGGCCGCCGTGGCGAGGCTGACGTGGGCCCGGCCGTCAGCGCCGATCCACAGCCCGCAGAGGGTTTCCGTCTTTTCGTTGGTCATGCTGCGTACGGGGGAGCTTCAGCCTGATACTCACTGGCGAGTGGGCCGCAGGCCGCGCCTTCCGGCCGGGCCGGCCGCCTCAGAACGCCGGTTTGAGGTAGACCATCACGAGAGCGATTAGCAGGAGTACCAGGCCGATCAGGCTGAAACGTTCGCGCAGGTGCACTTTCCGATAGGCCAGACCGCTGAGCGCGGTGAAACCAAGCCAGCAGACCAGTTTCACGACCATCCAGCCGGCCAGATGATTCGTATACAGCTTGGCCATGAGCCCAAAACCACTGAACAAGATCAGCAGGCTGGTGATGCCGGTGATCATCATCGTCCGCTTGCGATTCTCGGGGGCGGGGCTGGCGAACGCCATATAGGTGTGCGCGGTGAGCACCAGCAGGGAAAAAACGTGGAGGATGTGATAGAAGGATGGATTCATTCGGGAAAAAATAAGTGACACCCCATCCATGCCGTGTACCCCGGGGCTCATGTCCTTTTTAAGTTAAAGGTGGGCACCACCCGCCGGACCTCTGCCTTCCGGTTTACGGCCTGGCATTAATCCGCCTGTCAGCGGCTCCCAAATTATAGCAAAGGCAAAGAGCGTTATATGGAGCACCTCGAACACTACAGGGTGTCGGGGAGGAAACTACCCCGTCCCACCCTGCCGTCAAATGCGAATCAGCAACCGGCCCAGACCTCCGGGCGCCTGCCCCGTTTGATTCAGAATCGCCGGGTCAGCCCCAGCGTCGTGCGTTGGTTCAGGTAGCGCAGGGCGTTGTGCGTAGTATCGCCATATTCAAAACGCAGGAACGCCGTGGTCCGAGGATCGAGCACCCGCGTCAGCTCCCCGGCCCGGCTGATCGTGTCCGCCGGAAAATAGTAGGCCAGGAGCGGGTGCGACCGCTCAAACGTGTCGAGCAAAGTCAGCACCTTGCCCGCCGTGACCAAATCGGGCCGGGGCGGCGAGGTGTAGGAGACCACGGTACCGTTCCGCGTCCGAAGTTCCGCGGACAGCCACCAGACCGGGCTCGCCTGCAATTCCGCGCGCAGAAAATATTCCCGGCCCGCCCGATTGAAGGCCAGCCCGCGCGCCTGATATTTTTCCCATTCCACCCCGGCAACAAACTGCCAGGCGGAGCCGAGTCGCTGCTGGGCTTGCAGGGTCAGCTTGCCGCTGTGGCCGGAACGGGCTGACTCGCGCACAAACACCTCTTCCCCCGCCACGCTCGCCGCCAGCACCGGTACGGACGATCCCAGTCCAAGCTTGCGGCTCAAGCTCAAGTCCGCCCCGGCGGAAATCGCGTCCAATCCCTGGAAGCGCGGCCAGAGATCGGCCCGGAGATGCCATCCGGCCCGCGCCCGATTTGACCCCGGCAGCAGCCAGCGGGTGCCGGCCGTGAACTCATTCTGCCATTGCAGCGCCGCGACCCGGTCGGCCGGCCGGTCGGAATTGGTGACGTTGCCATGCCAGACGATGCGGCTGTCCCCGCGCCGCTCCCCGTCGGAGGCGGTCAGGCTGCCCACAAGGAAATAAGCAAATAATCCCCCGAGCAAGCTCCGGGGCCTTGGCCAAACTCCCCGGTTTCGATTTCCTCCTCCCGGAAAATTTTTCGCGTCGTCACAAACGCCAGCGAGTGGCGCGTCCACTTGCTGGCGCTTGTCACTGCAATCAAGCCCAGCCGGAGCCAACTCCGGGGTATAGGACCGAAAGGGAAAAAACCAGCGCCAGTGTCTCCAAAAGAGCATACGCCGCATACGAGGCGGCAATCCTCCCGCCTATTCCCGGCCATCGCCATCTCCAGAAAAATCGCGGCGGAAGCCTCTGACCGGCGAGTCCGGCCTACCCCAACCCCAGCCGGTGGCGCGGGGCGGAAGCGATTATTCCAGCACCGTCGGATCGAGATGCTGCACGATCAGTTCCTGCAGCGTGGCCAGGAAAAGATAGGCGGCGAAGGCCCGGCTTTGCGACGCGGGCATTTCCTCCAGGGGAATTCCGCCGCTCTCCAGGGTCTCGTCGCCGAGTGACTGCAGGTGCTTGGCCCGCAGGCGCAGCCGGACCGCCGAGCAGGCGCGAATGATCGCTTCGCTGTTGGTCGGGTCGAGCGGCACAATCCCGGTGAGGAAAAACTCGCGGCCAAACAGTCCCAGGAAAATCGCAATGTCGTCATTCTGACTCTGGAGCAGTTCGGTCTTCCAGCCCGCGGCAAATTCCTCCTCGTGTTCCGGCACCTGCGGAGTCACTGCCAGCGTGGGCCGGAGGTCGTCCGCCGCGTCCTTGATGGCATCGAGCAGCGGCGCCACCGCCTCCAGATTCAGTTTGACCTCAACGCGCTTCATAATGCGTTTGCGGGTGAATCAGCAATGACCGGGGAACGGAAATGCCGCCGGATGCTCATGACTCATCGGATTCCAACACGGCGGTGAGGTGCCACTGCTGCAAGGAAAAGACATAGGCCTCCGCCGGTTCGCGCGCCCCGCGCCACACCACCGAGCGTCCCTGCTCGTGCACTTCCAACATATGATGCCGGGCTTTATTTTCGTCAAAACCGAGCACCTTCCGGAACACCATGACGACATACGACATCAGGTTGACCGGATCGTCCAGCACGACCACCTGCCAGACGGCCGCCAGTTCCGGCTGCGTCGCGGTGGCGGGGCGGGGGTCGGTCCGAGTCTTGGTCGCGACGATGATCATGCCTTGCTGGCCGCGGCGCGCACGGCCGCCGCCACCGTTTGCTCGGCTTCGGCAATGGCCACCTTGGTCACATCCTTGCCGGTGCGCCATTTCAGTTCAAAAATTCCCTCCTTCAGCCCGCGGCCGCCCACGGTGAGGCGCAGGGGCAGACCGATGAGATCGGCATCCTTGAACTTGACGCCCGGCCGCTCGGCGCGGTCGTCGATGAGCACATCGGCTCCGGCGGACTCGGCGGCGAGCGCGAGCTTCCGGCAGAGCTCCGCGGCGGCGGCATCCTGCGGGTCGAGGTTGACCACGAGCACCTGCCACGGGGCAACGTGCCACGGCCAGACGATGCCGTCGGCGTCATTGCTTTGCTCCACCACGGCCTGCAGCGTGCGGCTGATGCCGATGCCGTAGCAGCCCATGATCATCGGGTGCGACTGTTTCTTGTCGTCGGTATAGACGGCGCCGAATTTCTCGGAATACTTCGTGCCGAGTTTGAAGATATGGCCGACCTCGATCGCCCGCGCGATTTGGAGGGGCTGACCCGACGTCGGATCAGGCTCACCGGCGCGCACCGTCCGGAAATCGCCCCAGGAGGTGATCGCGAGGTCGCGAGCGACATTCACGTTGCGCAGGTGATACCCATCCTTGTTGGCGCCGGTCGTGCCATTGCCGACGAGGCGGATGGCGTGGTCGGCGTAAATGCCGGCCAAGGCCGCGGGATCCTTGATCGTGCCCCGCACGGTGCCCAGACTGCCCGGCTTGGCGCCCATGACGGGTTCGATCTCTTCTGCAGTCGCCGCCCGCCAGAGTTGGAAGCCCAGCGCGCCGAGCTTGGCTTCCTCCAGGTCGTCGCAGCCGCGCAGGATCACAAGGAAGGGTTTCCCGTCGCCCAGGTAGACGAGGGTCTTGAATTGTTTGTCCGGGGCCACGCCATAGGGCGCCGCGGCGAGGGCCGCGATGGTCACGATGCCGGGGGTGGCAAATTCCTCGGGTTCGCCCGCCGGGGCGGCATCCGCAAAGTCCTTGGGGACCAGGCCGCTCGTCGCCTTTTCGCGATTGGCGGAATAGCCGCTGGCCTCGCAGTAAACCACATCATCGTCCCCGACCGGGGCCGGCACCATGAATTCATGCGAAAAGCTGCCGCCCATCACCCCGGTGTCGGCCTCGACCGCGATGGTCTTCAAGCCACAGCGCAGGAAAAAAGCCGCGTAGGCGCGTTTCATCTTATGGTAACTCTCGGTCGCCCCCACGTCGGTCGCATCGAAGCTGTAGGCGTCCTTCATGATGAACTCGCGGGCGCGCATCAGGCCGAAGCGCGGTCGGATCTCGTTGCGGAACTTGGTCCCGATTTGGTAGAAATTCTTCGGCAGGTCGCGGTAACTGGTGAGCTCGTTTTTCACCAGGGGGGTGATGACCTCCTCATGGGTCGGCCCGAGGACGAATTCCGGCTCCTTGGACCGGCCCTTGCCGGCGCCACCGTGGTCGACCCGATACATGATCTCGCGGGCGGCCGCCCAGCGCGGGCCGTCCGCCCAGTTCTCGACCGGGTGGATGAACGGCATGGACAGTTCGATGGCCCCCTCGCGGTCCATTTCCTCGCGGCAGAGCTGGCTGATCTTCTGCACGACGCGCAGGCCCGCCGGCAGGAAGGTGTAGAGCCCCCCGCCCAGCTTGCGCACGAGTCCGGCGCGCAGGATCAGCTTGTGGGAAGTGATTTCGGCGTCCGCCGGACTTTCCTTGAGCGTGGGAATAAATGTTTGCGACCAATATTTCATGTAAGCCCGTCACGAGAACAAGTCCTCTGAGGCGGCGCAATTGTATTTGCACTCCGCCGGCCCTTGCCGCGATAACAACCAAAATGACTGCCCGGCCCTCGCGACCACCGCCCAAACCCTGGTCCATGAAATGGATCGCGGGGGCGATCATCACCTTCATTTTGGTCTACACGGCGGTCAATTTCTATTTCCGAAAACCCGGCCCGGCCTACCGACCCTACCAGGATGCGCAGGACCGGGCGACCACGGCCCGCCTGCTGGCCGCCGGCTGGCAGAAAATGCCGGTCGAGACCCGCCGCCCGGTGGAAAAACCCCCGGCGGACGATCCGCCGGCCGCGATCAAGCGTGCCAGGCTCGGGCTGGGGGCCGACCTCGAGGACAAATTTGCCGAGAAACCCAAGCTGCTTACCACGATTGATCATGTCACGGCCCCGGCCACCGTGGCCCACGACCGCGAATACACGACCTACTTCACCGCCAGCTTGGCGAACCTGAAGACCCAGGTCGGCGAAATCTCGCTTTACCGCAAGGGCAACGAAATGGTGCTGATCCCGACCACGGAGGCGCTGCCGGGTCCGTCCCTGATGAGCCGCTGGAATGATTCGCCCTATTGGATCGGGTTCTCCACGGCGTCGCTGCCCCCGGGGCGTTACGAGCTGCGCCTCGTCGCCCAGGGACCGGCCGCGGCGTGGAGCTTCATGGTGAAGTAAAAGTTACGGGGCTGATTTTTCAACGCGGAGTCCGCGGAGATAATCCCTCAGCCAAAGTGCGCGGTTTTCTCCGCGAATTCCGCGTCCGCCGCGTTTACCGGTTTGGTTCCATCCCGGCTAATGAGCTTGCTGGTCGAGCCTGTCGAACCCCGGAAATTTTACCCCGGCGCACACGGATAAATGCGGATACGGAATTTAAATCCTCAAGTCCCAACCAGGTTTCGCCCCTGATCCTTGGCCTTGGTTTTTATCCAGATCGAATCCGCGCGCTCCGTGGTTAAAAATCAGGAACTTGGGTTTGGGGTCGGCGCGCCGTGTTTGGCTTCTGGTGGCCGGAGCTGAATCCCCATTGACGAGCGCGGCCGGATGCCTGATTAAAGCGCTTCACCAAGATGAGCAATGGCTCCGATATCAAACCGACCGACCTGCGCGGCATCCTGAAATACGTTCCCCGTTTTCAGGGGCAGACCTTTGTCATTGCCGCGGATGGTATCATTGTCGCCGACGAGAATTTCGCGAACATCCTGACGGATATCGCCGTGCTCCGCAGCCTCGGGATCAAGATCATCATCGTCCACGGCATCGGCCACCAGATCGAGGAACTCTCCAAGCTCCGGAACATTTCGCTCACCGACATCCAGGGGACGGGCGTCGCCGACGCCGCCACCCTCGACCTCGCCATCCGAGCCTCCTCCCGCGTCACCCACCTGGTCATCGAGGGGCTGACCCAGAACGGACTCAAAGCGGCGCTGACCAACGCCATTCGCGCCGTGCCCATCGGCATCATCAAGGGCGTGGATCACCAGTTCACTGGCCGGGTGGATCGCGTCGACAAGGAATTCCTCACCCAATTGATCGAGTCGCAGGTGGTCCCGGTAATGAATCCCATCGGCTTTGATCGCGACGGCCGGCCGTTGCGCATCAACTCCGACCTGCTGGCCGCCGAGCTCGCCGAGGCTCTGAACGCGACCAAGATCATCTATCTCACGCCGCACGAGGGCCTCGAGATCAACGGCAAGCTCCAGCATCAGATCGCCGCCGTCACCCTCCGCAAAGTGCTCGAAGACAAACCGGAGTCGATCAACGAGCCGATGCGCAGCACCGCCGCCCATGCCGTCAAAGCCGTCGAGACCGGCACCCCGCGCATCCACCTGCTCGATGGCCGGCTCCTGGACGGCCTGCTGAATGAGATTTTCTCCAACGAAGGCGTCGGCACGCTGATTCATGGCAACGAATATCAGCAGATCCGGCAGGCCACCAAGCGCGACGTCCGCGCCATCTACAATCTCACCCGGCAGGCGGTGAAGCGCGAGGAGCTCCTCTACCGCACGCAGCAGGCCATTGAAAAAAACATCGAGCAGTTCTATGTCTTCGAGATCGACGAGAACATCATCGCGTGTGGCTCGCTCCAGCTTTACGCGGATCAGGCCAATTTCGCCGAAGTCGGTTCCCTTTACGTCATGCCCTTCTACCATCACCGGGGCGTCGGCAAGAAAATGGTCGATTACGGCTGCATGATGGCCAAGGAGCGGGGGGCGACGACGGTCATCGCCCTCTCGACGCAGGCTTTCTCCTTCTTCACCTCCGTGTGCGGCTTCGAGGAAGCCGCCAAGGAAGTGCTGCCCGAATCCCGGCTGAAAGCGTACGACGACAGCGGCCGCAATTCGAAGATCCTGACCAAGAAACTGTAGGTGTTTTCCCGGCCGGTCGAATTTGGACTTGGCCGGATCCATGCAGCCTCGGTCGCAAAATGCGTTTTGCCCGTGACGGGAAGAAACCGGGCTTGCCAAACCCCACCGGCACGGACGCCTGGGGCTACGCGGGAGTCCGGGCTTGCGGACTGGCCTATCGCCTGCGGCCGGTGCGGAGACCGGCCCTCCAGCTGGACACAAATCCACCCAGATTAATGGGAGAGCCAACCCCCGCGAGCGAACGCTTGCGACTACTCATCAAACGGTGACGAAGCGAAACGTCGTTGGTCGGGAGGTTTTCACTCTGTATCTGGGTCAATCGGTGTTCATCTGTGGTTTCCGAATGAATCGTTCCGGCTTAGGGTAAGGCCTACCGAGCGAAGCGACCGTCCGTCATCCTCCGCCGTCGCTCCGCGTGCTATGGCGAACAAGGCGAGCCTCGGCCCGCACGGACGCGGGCCCTCCAGGGACGACCCCGTTCGACAGGCTCAGACCCCGAACGCGTCGAGAGGCCGCGGCTCGTCGGGGACGACTCGCCTACCCTTTCACCCCTTCAGTTCGACGATGACCTGGATCTCCACCGTCGAGCCCTTTGGCAGGCCCGCGGCGGCCACAGCGGCGCGCGCGTGTTTGCCGGCGTCGCCGAAGACCTGGCCAAAGAGTTCCGAGGCACCGTTGATCACCGCCGGGCTGTCCGTAAAGCCGCTGACGGCATTGACGAAGCCGGTCACGAGCACGAACTGTTTCACCGTGTCGAGACTGCCGGTGGCGGCCTTGATGTTGGCGAGCGTGTTCAAGGCGCAGATCTTCGCGGCCTCGTAGGCCGTCGGCACCGTCTGCTCTGTCCCGACCTGACCGACATGGGTCATCGTGCCGTTCATCGAAGCAATCGTCCCGGCGAGGTACAGTAAGTTGCCGGTGCGCACGTAGGGTAAGTAGCTGCCGGCGACCGCGGGCGGATGAGGGAGTTTCAGGCCGAGTTCGGAGAGTTTGGCTTCGATGTTCATGAGGGGGATAATTTGATTCAGAGGTAACCACTAATGGACACTAATAAACACTAATCCAGTCCCACGGAAGATGGGCCCACGGAACACCCGGGCAAAGCCGGGTCATAGCCTTGAAAATTCGGCCGGAGTTTAACCACGAAATTAGGCCTGCCCCGGTTTGGTGGACACAAGAGGTGGGGCTGACATGAAGGAACAGCCCAATGAACCAAATCAAGAATAA